>JAITBS010000567.1 GCA_031283515.1 Planctomycetaceae bacterium | reverse complement strand
AAAGCGTAAAAAATAAATGTTTCATTCTCATATTTGAAAAAATTTTTGGGGGTTAAAGGTTGATTGTGATTTGATTGTCTGAATTGGATTTATATGATTTGTGTGATTAAAATAATTGTTCGTTACAGGTAGGTGACCTTTCGCCGAAAGGTCACAACGGTTGATCCGTAATTGTAATAGACTTTGTACTTTCAATTTTTTTTCGTAAACAAGGGCAAGTTAAATATGATCTTTAAAGTAATTGTTCTATCTATTCCCGCCAAATAAGGAACAATCAGGAAAATCTATTTGTGTTGAGATTGGTATATTTTGAATTGTTACAGAGTTGTTTCTTCGAAAAATTTGGCAACTTGTCGGGAACAATCATCAGAAATTGTACCGTACCGGTTACGATCCTTCGCAGAAACAAGCCACAACTTGGGACGAACAGCCATTCGATCACAAAATGCCTGAATTTGATCCGCACGTGTCATCGCATCAACATGTCCATGCACAATCATCATCGGTTGACGAACATTTTTGAGAAGCGGACCCGGATTCACAAACCGGCAACCATACCAAAATCCCAATACCAGACGCCGCCAAGCATAGAAAAATGAAATAACCGGACATGTTACAGAATAAATTAACGCCCGAAAAAAAAGCGACACCAAAAGTACAAGCCGCCGCCGAGAAATCTTCGAAGATTGCCGAACCGATTTACAAAATATCTCACGGCAATTTCTGTTAAAAAGCCGATTTTCCGGCATCGGAGCATCCAAAACAATCGAACATACCCGCTGATCTGTCCCCGCAGCACAAAGCGCAATATTGGCACCCTTTCCAAGCCCAAAAATTCCAATACCTTGAGAATCCGTTTCCAGCCGTGAACAAAAATAAGTAATCGCCGCATGAACATCCTCCATGTCTGTTGTGGTGATCCACGGCGTTGTTTGGATATGGTAATCAAAATCACTCTTGCCATGATTGCGAAAATCAAACGTTAAAACATCAAATCCCCCATTGATAAGTTGTTCAACATAAGGACTTATACTCATTTGATTTCCGTTAAATTCATGACAGAATAATACACTGCCCTTTCGAACTTCTGATTGATGACGGAGGAATGTGCCGCGAAGTGTAATTTTTCCGTGACTACGAAACTCAACCTCTTCTCCCTCCAAAGGTTGGTTTATAAAACGGAACGGTAACCACGGCGTTCCTGAAAAAAGATTTCGAGAACGACGATACGGCGATAAAAAGAAAATCCGCTCCATCAGATGCAAAGCAAGCGTAAATGCAACTGCAATAAAAAGAGGGATACCAGCTGTATAATAAAGCGTTGTGTACACAAATATTTGCCAAAATGTGACCGATAGAAAATTCCGCAACTTTTCAAAATTCAATTCTTATTCAATTGTTCAAAAAATACGGTTTCTCCACTTTTTCCATTCAACAAACCATTTTTCATTTTTCGGGTGAAATTTTATGGTTTTTCAAATCGAAATTTTCAATTGTGCGTTTTAGCGGTCACTTCAACAATGACAACAGGGTAAAACAAACAGAATTGCAAAAATTTCATAGGTATTGTTCAAGAGAATCGGTTTAATTTGGATAAACAAATTAAAATAGGTTAAATTTCTCCTTCGAATATTACAATGATTTCTCCTAAAATCGGCGTTATGATAACAGGCTTAGAAAAAAAGTACAGGGCATCTGAATCCAAAAAAATGGAAAAAAAGAGAAACCCCACTAAAGAGGGGTGTTTTCTTTCTCAACTCATGAGAAAATAGATAAAATACTTTTGGTTGGTAATTTTCAGTAAACTGTTTTCACTGACAAAATGCCACTACTCAACAACAACCAGCAATAGAAAATAACAAAATGGGTATTATTGCTATTCAGTATCAAACGGCGAATGATTCGCCGCTTCTTGTTGCATTTAATCGGGAAGAACGAATTAGCCGTTCATCGCAAGTACCACGAATTCAATCGGGTCGTCCTCGTGTTGTTTGCGGTATTGACCGGAAAGCCGGCGGAACATGGGCAGGGGTTAATCAACACGGTTTGTTTGTAGCAGTCGTCAACTGCCCCAAACGATCCGCCCCATTTGAACCCCGTTCAAGAGGATTGCTTTGCAGGGAACTTTTAGGAGCAAAAGATGCTGAAGAAGCTCTCGATAAAGCCTTTCAGGAACTTTCAACCGGTTGTTATGCCGGAGGAAATTTTCTGTGTGTTGATCGTTTTAGCGGAGGTATTGCATACGGCGGGGACGAAATCGAAATCGAAAAATTACGACCCGGTTTACATCTCCTTACCGCCAATCGGTTGGATGATTATCACGATCCAAGACAAGAATTTGTTCGGCGACTCCTGACGCTTCAACGTCTTGATTCGGCGGTTTCATTTTTGGCTGTTGCCAGTAAAACTTTTTCCCGTAAACCGGATGAAAGCGGAAAACGGGGTATTGTAATTAGTGAGCCGGATTTTGGTACGGTTTCCTCGATGCTGCTCTCACTAACAGAACGAACACAACGTTCTATTATGCAATACGCTGCCGGTCCGCCCAATGAAAAACCTTTTGAAGATGTTTCGGCGTTACTTCGGCAAGTTCTTTCAACAGATCGAGCAAACCGTGCCGCAGCCGCAGCCAAAGAAGCCGCCGCAGCCGCCAAAGCAGCCGTTGCTGCCGCCGCAGCCGCAGCAGCTGCAAACGCAACTTCTTAAATGTAACTACTCAGTAGAATAACTACACCAAAACCGCAATTTCCACCTAATTTTACCAACAAAACAACCTCACAAGTGTTTTGTTAGAAAAATTAGGTGGAAATTGCGGTTTGGAGTTGTCCGCTTACTTATCTGAATAGTTGTAAAAATAGAAAAACCGGCATTTCAAAGGTTATTTGAAACACCGGACGAATCGGAATCATCAAAGTTGAATCCTCAAAATGAACCCTGTAATTAGTGTTCACATGGAACTTGAGCTTCAATACCGTAACCAAATTCAGGACATCCGTATCCGTAT
The DNA here is from genome assembly GCA_031283515.1 of Planctomycetaceae bacterium. Classification (GTDB taxonomy): domain Bacteria; phylum Planctomycetota; class Planctomycetia; order Pirellulales; family Thermoguttaceae; genus WRKP01. The sequence goes on along the minus strand of JAITBS010000567.1, from coordinate 6,593 downwards.
CCATAATAAGGATCATAACCGCCGCGAAGTCTTGAGAATAATCGTGTGAAGACATTCCGAAGAAGCGAAGGACGGTATCCGGCATTATCGTAACCGCAAGGATCCGCATACTGACCGACTGGTTGTTCAGCATGGCATGGCGGCGGCAAAACCGGAGCACCACACAGTTTACGCGGTACCGGTGCACAAATCGGAGGTTGCGGCGCACATGGCGGACAAGGATTGCACGGAGTAGCAGCACACGGTGTGCAGGAACGCCGAACAAAAGGACGCAACGGGCAAGGACGATGCGGAACTGGGGCACAACATCCCGACTCAACAACAACTGCTCCTTCAGTAACCTCTTGAGTTAAACCCGCATCCGCCACTTCGTTTGCCGTTACTACAAGGGTTTGTCCCGGCGCAACGGTTTCCTGAGCAAAACTCATGTTGTTCAGAATAAGTGTTAACGAAAAAACGATTGCGAGAGTCAACAACTTTTTCATCTGTTTTTCTCCTTCTAAAATGTGGAACTGCTGACATCGGAAACCCTTCATTCGATAGACACTAACGATTTGATAGGAAATTCGGTTTCGACCAAATGTTTCCGATTTCAATGATAAAGTAAATAGCAAATCATTTTGAAATGCTCTACCAATAAGATAGAACACAAAATCAAAAAAGACAAATTTTATTTGGGATATTTTTATTTTTTACCCTTTTTATCCCATTTAATCTAATTTTTTCTGTAGATTTTAACGGCAATGTCTTATTCTTTGCTTTCAAAACAACCTAACGGCTTGTCAAACACGATAAAACTAATACAATCGTAAAACAAAAGTTGAAGTTGCGGATTCAAACCCTTCCAAACTTTTGACCTATCGTTTAATCTCTAAACTTTTTATTCATTTAACCCGTGCTGGTACAAGGAATTACCAATATGGAATCAATTTTAGAATTGACGGAAACAAATTTTGACCGGAATGTTTTGAAATCAACAATCCCTGTTTTGGTGGATTTTTGGTCTCCGTCTTGCGGACCGTGTCGTATGCTCGCCCCTGTTTTAGAAGAACTTGCAAAAGAAAATGCCGGCGATGCCAAAATCGCCAAAATTAATATTGAACAATTTCCTCAAATCGGAGCTCAATTTGGTGTCGAAATGCTTCCGACGCTTCTTTTTTTCAATAAAGGAAATGTTGTTGAACGAATGGTCGGAGCCCAATCGAAAAATAAATTACAAAACGCTTTAGATGAAATCGAGTAAAAAAATGAAACTAATCAGCACAAAATCAGCACCCACTGCAATCGGACCTTATTCGCAAGGTATTGTCAGTCAAGGTTTTTTGTTCACTTCCGGTCAAATTCCGTTAGTTCCTGAAACAATGGAAATGGTCGAAGGTTCCATCGAAGAGCAAACACAACAAGTTCTCAAAAATCTTGATGCGGTACTGACAGAAGCAGGAACCACATGGAACCGTGTTGTAAAAACAATTGTTTTTTTAACGGATCTTGCCGATTTTAGCAAAATGAATGCCCTTTATGAAAAACATCTGGGCAATGCCCGACCAGCACGTAGTACGGTTCAAGTTGCGGCATTGCCGCGCGGTGCTAAAATTGAAATGGAGTTAGTTGCGGAAGTATAGGATTTCGTGAGTATATCATTTTATTAACGTTTTATTGACGTTGTTAATTGAGGTGTTGACAAACTGAAATTTTAATCGTCATCAAAAATATTATTATGGTTAATTCTTCCAATAGCGGTAACGATGTTTTCGATATTCGGCGTATCAAACGGCTTGTCGAATTGATGCAGGAAAACGACTTGACGGAACTCGATATTCAGCAATCGGATATGCGAATCCAACTCAAACGGAATAGATCGGTTACAGCGGAAACAGTTCCAACATCAATGGCTGTTCCGACATCAATGGTTTCGTCAATGACGGTTTCGGGTGGAACAGTTCCGGCGGCATCGGATTTAATCTCGGTTCCTCCAAACGAAAAAAATATTCAGGTTATCAAAAGCCCTATGGTTGGCACATTTTATGCGGCGTCGAAACCGGATGCGTCTCCATTTGTTAAGGTTGGCGATACCGTCAATGCAGATACCACCGTCTGCATCATTGAGGCAATGAAAGTTTATAATGAAATTCAGGCGGAATGTTCTGGAAAAATTGTCGCTGTTCTTGCCAAAAACGGGGAAACTGTTGAATTCGGTAAACCGCTTTTTCGTGTCATTAAAGATGAATCATAAAAATATTCATCATACTATTATGTAATATTAATTATATTGTGTTCCGTTTATTGATCGATTGATTGACTTTTTATTGGAACATTATTTGTTATCCTTTTTTTCTTTTTGATTTTGTGTCTTACCGTGATGCCGTCAACTATCTCGGATCAAAAACACGAATCCTCGAACTGTGTAATCAGATTGGAGGACGTATTGTTATTTGTCCGGATTGGAACGGCAATGTGATGACGAGTACCTGTGACGGAATTGACGGCAATAGTTTCGGCTTAATTAATGTCAATGCTATTGATGCCGGTAAAACTGATTGGTTTTACAATTCTTATGGCGGTGAAGATCAATTGATATTTTTTCCTGAGAGCGGGATGTTTGTTATTGATTCGATGCCGCAACATCCGGTTGTTCGGATGCGGCGGTCAGTCAAGTTGAACACCGTTCATGGAAATCATGCTGAATTTGATCTTATTCGGACGGTACGTTTATTGGAGCGTTACGAAGTTCACGAAACATTCGGCAATGCGGCGGCGATTTCATTGGATCAAATGGATGTTTCGTTTGTCGGTTTTGTAACAGCCAATTCTATTGTGAACAGTGCGGTTCGTTCTCCGTCGTGGGCACATCCTATTTCGATTCAGATTCGCGGGATGTTTAATAGTGGTCAAAGTACAGTGGCGATTGTTCCATTTCAACCGGCAGAAGAACCGGAATCGGAAGCATCAATCGGCACTGATTTTTTTGGTTCTTCACCGCATGGGCGTTTACGATTTTTACCGTCGGCGGTGTTATTGCGTGCGGACGGCAAATACCGTTGTCAAGTAACAGTGCCTCGTAAACGGGCAAAACCTTTTCTTGGAACACTTGATTTTCGTGAAGGAACACTGACGCTTGTTACATTTGATATGCTGGAATTACCGTATTCTGACGAATTGGAACAAGAGGTTCGTGCCTATAATCATGGTCCGACATTTCTCGGTGAAACAGAATTTGCACCGTTTTATGAATTTAATATTTTTTCTCTGATTTCCGAATTACCTCATGGTGAAACGCGGACATTCCATCAATATACGTTACACATTAACGCCGATAATCAGACATTGACTTACCTTGTTCAGGAAGTGCTTGGTGTTGAGTACGAACAGGTTTATGAAAAAATGATGAAATAAATTTTATTGTTTTATAAGTTTTATAGATTACACATTGCGCTGTTATTTTATTGATAACCGAAACGATAATATCCGGCACACATTTACCAATTTTATTGATTAATTTTCTTTTTTATGGATCAGCCTTCCTCACCTTTACCTTCGTCTCAACATCCATCTGGGGTTCCCAAACCGATGCCGCGTAACACGATGTTTTTTATTCTTCTGGGAGTTTTGCTACTTTTGGCGTTGTTCTTGTCTTCGAACCGTTCCTCCATTAATACACGAAAATTAGGTTGGGGCGAATTTCGGCAGGAACTGGATGCGGGCAATATTATCAATGTCAACGCGATTGGAACAAGTTTTTCCGGCAAGATCAAAAGTTCCGATCATCAAGATCCGTCAAAGACCAATATTACCAATTTTTCAACGGAAATACCGTTAACAGCTCTTGCGGATCAGGAACTTGAAAAGCACATTTACACGAAGTTGGGCAAGGATTACAGTGCGTCACCGGTGCCGGATATTTTGGGAACTCTTATGATTGTTTCGATGATTGCTTCGGTTGGAATTGTTATTGTGTTTGTTTTTATGTTCCGTCGGACGCGGGATCAGATTTTGAGCGGAGCGGGCAGCGGATTACTTGGTTTTGGTCGTTCTCCTGCCAGACGTTACAATAACAACGCTAATCGTCCGACGACATTTGAAGATGTTGCCGGTTTGGACAGTATTAAAAATGAGTTGCTTGAGATTGTTGATTATTTGAAGGACCCGCAAAAATATCAGAGAATGGGAGCACGAGTTCCGAAGGGGACATTACTTGTGGGACCGCCCGGAACTGGTAAAACACTTTTAGGTCGTGCAGTTGCCGGCGAGGCTGGTGTTCCGTTTTTTTCGATCAATGGCAGTGAATTTATCCAGATGTTCGCAGGAGTTGGGGCGAGTCGGGTTCGTGACTTGTTTCAGACTGCCAAAGAAGCGGCTCCGGCAATTTTATTTATTGACGAAATCGATGCGGTTGGTCGTCATCGCGGTACAGGAATTGGGGCTGGTCATGATGAACGTGAACAAACGCTGAATCAAATTCTTAGTGAGATGGATGGTTTTACGCCGAGCGAGTCGGTGATGGTCATGGCGGCAACCAACCGTCCTGATGTTTTGGATCCTGCTTTATTGCGACCGGGGCGTTTTGACCGGCATATTACGGTGGATCGTCCGACGGTCAAAGGGCGTGAAGCCATTTTCAAGGTACATATTCGAAATATTCCGTTGGCGAGCGATGTGGATTTGAACGTGTTGGCGCGTCGGACGGTGGGATTTACGGGGGCGGATATTCGGAATCTTGTCAATGAAGCAACTCTTTGGGCAACACGTAATGGAAAAGATGATGTGGGAAAAACGGATTTTGATTATGCACAAGACAAGGTTGTGATGGGACTTCGGCGTGAAGAGGTGATTACGCCGGAAGAGCGTAAAAAGGTTGCGTACCATGAGGCGGGACATACGGTAGTGGGTTGGTTTCGACCGCTTTCGTCGCCGGTTCACAAAGTATCAATTGTTCCGCGCGGGCGTTCCTTAGGGGCAACTTACACCTTACCGGAAGGCGATCAACTGGGACTTTCAGCGAAACAGGCTCATGCACAACTTGCGTTTGCAATGGGTGGTCGTGCGGCGGAACGATTAGTTTTTGACGAATTACCTGCTGGGGTTGAAAACGATTTGAAACAGGCAACCAAATTAGCGCGTCGTATGGTTTCGAGTTGGGGGATGAGCGAAAAACTGGGACCTGTTGCATTTAGTGTGGACGAAACACATCCTTTTCTTGGGCGTGAAATAAATACCAACCGTGAATTTAGTGAGGAAACGGCACGGTTGATTGACGAAGAAATTTGCCGATTCCTTTCGGAAGCGGATGCTTTGGCAACACAATTACTGTGTGAACACCGAACATTGCTTGACCAACTTGCCGTTGCACTGGAAGCCGAAGAAGAAATTGAAGAACCTCGGCTTATTGAAATTCTTGGTACATCTCCGTTTAAAACAGAAAAGAAAGAATAAGAACATTCGTAACCAAAGGGCGGATTTCCTAACACGAAGGCAAAGAAGAAAGAATACTGGGAATCATAGGAGGTGAATCATGGAAACAGAATGGATCAAGTGGTTACGAAGCCGAGTTGGTACTGAACTTTTAGGCGATGATGCTGCGGTAATTGGTGATACTATTATTACGGTGGACATGCTGACGGAGGGCATTGACTTTTTACTTGGGCGGGTTGATCCGCAATGGATTGGTCGCAAGGCATTAGCGGTTAATTTGAGTGATATAGCGGCAATGGGAGGAGTTCCTACTTTTATTGTGGTTGCGGTGGCGTTGCCGAAGTCAGAGGGAATCCAACTCGCCGAACAACTCTATAACGGAATGGAACCGCTTATCCAAAAATATTCTTTGACCTTGGCAGGCGGTGATACAAACACTTGGGACAACGGGTTGGTTATTTCAATTACGGTGTTGGGGCGTGTTACACCTCAAGGAGTGTTACGGCGCAACGGCGGTAAACCGGGTGATAAGATTCTTGTTACCGGAATGCTTGGCGGCAGTATTTTGGAACGGCAATTTCTGTTTGAACCAAGAATTTTTGAAGCACTTTATCTTAACGAACATTTTGACATTCATGCTGCGATAGATATTAGTGATGGTTTTTCTCTTGATCTTCATCGTTTATCGTTTGAGAGTGGTCTTGGTGCGAAGCTGTACGAACAATCGATCCCGATTTCTCCGGCTGCGGTTCGGTTATCACAACAAACAGGGCGAACACCGCTTGAACATGCACTTTCTGATGGGGAAGATTTTGAACTTTTATTGGCAGTACCGCCTGACGAAGCGGAAAAACTTCTCACCACCCAACCGCTTCATAAACATTTTAACGTAATTCTTTATCCTGTTGCCGAATTAACATTGGAATCTGGTCTTCGTTTTACGGACGGAACTGTCCTCCTTCCGCAAGGTTTTGAACACTAATGTTTTGAGTTCAACCCCTAGAGTTTTGAGTTCAACCCCCAGGGTTTTGACTTCAACCCCCAGAGTTTTGACTTCAACCCCCAGGGTTTTGAGTTCAACCCCTAGAGTTTTGACTTCAACCCCCAGGGTTTTAACTTCAACCCCCAGGGTTTTGAGTTCAACCCCCAGGGTTTTGAGTTCAACCCCTAGGGTTTTGAGTTCA
>JAITBS010000310.1 GCA_031283515.1 Planctomycetaceae bacterium | reverse complement strand
GTTGCGGCGGGTTGTTACGCATTGCCCCGTTGGGGCGAAAGAAAAAAATTTATCGACAGTGCCATTCCTCTATAGACTGATCAATCTCTAAAAATCTGCCTTTTTGTTTACACTTCTTTTGTTTCGGCGTCGATTTCTGCGATTTTCAAGGAATTTCCGAGTTGTCGAAAGAGTTGCCGTGCTTGTTGTAGCCGTTCTTGGACGAGTTTGGTATTACCTTGTTTTTGAGCCAATTGAGCCAGTCGGAAACAATCTTCCGCCCAATGTTCCACTAAAGTCATGTCCCGATGAATCTCCATCGCTTTGGAAAGATTTTCTTCCGCCGTCTTCAAATCACCGGAACGCTCAAACAAAGAACTCAGTTGCGAATGAATTTCCGCTTCCGCCTCCCGATCATAAATATTTTGCGTTAAATCAATGGCATTGTAATACAATTCGGCAGCTTGCGATGTATCACCCAATTCGTCAAGTATTCGCCCTCGCGCCGTCAAAACCGCCGCCTCAGACCGAACCCGTTGCCGATAATTCTTGATCTTCGAAACCGACTTAATCGCTTCATCGAATGCAGTTTGGCTTTCCTGTTTTTTTTCTTGCCGCCAAAGGACATTGGCAAGACAAAGGAGTGTTTCAACAAGACCGGCTTGATCAGGTCCCGATTCATAATAAACAATGGCTTCCCGCAAATTCCGTTCTGCTTCGGCATCGTGTTGTAATTCGTAGGAGATTTTTCCTAAAGCAAACAAAGCCTCCGCAATCCGTTCCGGTTCTATAATCAATCTTGCAATTTGAAGAGATTGTTCATAATATTGGATAGCCGCTTCCAGATTTCCCTGTTGATAACGTAATCTGCCGAATTGGAAAAACAGTTCCGATTCTTCTACAGACTGGTATTGCACCAACGACAATGCCCGCTCAATCATGGCTCCGAATGTCTGGAAAAAACCAAGCGTCAGGAATGCATCCGCACAACGTCCCAATGTTTCCGCAAAAAGTTCCGCACCACCAACCGCCAAAGAGTGTTCCGGCAAACGAACCGTCGCCAGAGTATCCGGTTTAAGTGTTCTTCGCATCAACTCGCCATAACCAATCATTGCACGTTGATGAAGCCGTTTGGCTTCCAAAGTCAGCGAATTGTCGGAAGTATAGAGAAGTGAACGAATATAAGCACTCAAATGATGATGATAAATAATACGACCATCCGGTTCATCACGAATAAGAGATCGTAAAAAAGGATCAGCCAATATGGTTTTCAATGAATTTTGAGAAATGTCGGCAACCCAACAAACCATTTCATCCAAAGAGGGAACTTCCAAAACAGTATAAGCCTCAAAAAGAAGCGCAACATCAGGTCCCAATGAATGTTCAACAATTTGTTTCCATTGCAACGGAGCAATATATTGAGGCATCGGTTCGCGTGGAAGTTGGTTCAATTGCTCAACCTTTTTACAAAGCAACAAATCAAGGGCAGCATGGACTGCGTAAGGATGATTACGATAACTATGAAAAAGATCAATTAATTCCTGATGATTCGAGACTTTATCTTTTAAACTCGATTGATAAGTTTCAATTAACTGAAGTGTTTCCGAATCCTTCAAATCAGCAAGTCCCTGCAAGGAATCGGGAGAATTGAGCGGCGGAAGAAAATAAACATTTTTTAAGGAACAAAATTCTTCGTTTACCGTCAATGTATCTCTAAAACGTTGCGCAAAAAGAAAAAAGAGTTTGGACGGTAATTCCCGAACAATTTGCGACCAAAGTTCCACCCGCACTGAAGGCGTATCTTGCTCCGGATCAATCACAATCAAAATGCGACCATTGTCAGGAAGAATATTCGCCAGTAAACGGAGACGAAGAATAAATTGTTCGAAAATATTTTTACGGTGATCATACCGGAGTGCGTGAAAAAACTTGTAATCCGGTTCTTTTTTATTGGAAAAGAGTCCAAATTTTTGATATAACAAATTCCATTGACGAAAACGTTTTCCTTCATAATTGAGCGAACCTGCCTCATAACGGGCTGCCTGAAACGCATCTTCAAGCATCATTTTCATTACCATACTTGGTGATTCGTTTATGGCAACCGAATATCTTAATGAAACACATTGTAACGAATGATTTTCTTCGGCGTCGGCAACCATCTGATCAAGAAGTCGGGTTTTACCCATCCCGTATTTACCAACAACAACAATAGATTTACCGTCCGTATTCTGATCGGTAAGGAGTTCCGCCCATTTTTGGCGTTCGTCTTTTCGCCCAACGAACGTATTGATCATACTTTGCATCGCATTATTAAGCATGTCAAACCCTTTATAATTTTGTTTCACCTATATTTGAATTTAAACTCTGTAACGAAATGTGTTCCGCAAAAATAGTTGTAATATCTCAGTGGAATATTTGTTTTCCCATTAGCCCCGATAGGGGCGTCAGGATCATAACCCGCCCCAACGGGGTGGGTTTAAGTTCTTCTCCAACCTAACGCCCTGAAAGGGCAACGGGAATAGGATTAAAAGGCGTTCCGTTCTGTTTAAAATTTCCTATCGCCCTTTCAGGGCTTGTTAATTGGGAAGATTCAACCCGCCCCGTTGGGGCGGGTTATAATCTTAACACCCTTTCAGGGTTACCTATTATTGGTAACTACAAAAATTCCACTGACTAAATTACAAAATTTCTAATTTTCCCAATGAACATTTACAACCGAAATCGTAACTCAGGAATATTAAGGAGCGTAAAAGATCTCATCTTCATTGGGGTTAAGTTCCGTATCGGTTGGGATGTAAATTTTTGCTAATTGAACTTTTGTGGTTCCGGTTTTGATATACCGGATGAGCGTATTCTTTTCGTGCCGTTCGAGTTC
>JAITBS010000307.1 GCA_031283515.1 Planctomycetaceae bacterium | reverse complement strand
TGTAAGTTTGTAGTTGTAGAAACAACTCCAATTTCAAATCTTCCAATATTACAAAAATAATACATTACAAACGTTGAATAATAATCAACTTTTTAATATTTCAGTGGAATAATTTTTTTTATTCTTCACCCCGAAGTGGGTTGTATTTTCATAACCGTAGGTCAAGCGAAGCGCGGCCTACGGTCAACATCTCTCCTCAACATCGTCTGAAAGACGAAACGAAACGATCCGAATCATACCTTCGATTTTTCAAATTCTGTCTTTCAGACAGAGGTTTTTTAGTTGTACGAGTCCGCAGGTCGATGACCTGCGGTTATGAAAATTACACCCCTTTCGGGGTGAAAATCGAAAAACAAAAATTCCACTGAAATATTACCAACTTTTTAATTTCGCCTCATTTTATCATATTTTATCATTTGAAAATACTCAATCTTGAGTCGTTTTAAAAAATTTATCAATCAAAATACTTGTCTGTAACCAAAAAATAGATATAATCGTTTTATTCGTTCGATACTTTCTAAGACATAAAGAGAGTATAGACGGTACGAAAGGAGCAGGATATTACTAACATTAATTCTTTAATTCGGGGCGTGCCGCATATTAACCCTTCATTATTGGCGGCGGATTTTGCTCATTTGGAACGTGATATTCGGCGTTTGGAAGAGGCTGGGGCGAAGATATTACATCTTGACATTATGGACGGTCATTTTGTACCGAATTTAAGTTTTGGTGTACCGGTTGTCGAAGCCATTCGCCGTTCAACACAATTACCGTTGGATGTTCACCTGATGCTTCAGGAACCCCAAAAATATCTTGCGATATTCCGTCGTGCGGGAGCCGATTTTCTTTCTGTCCATGTAGAAGTTGCTCCTGATCCGCGAACATTATTTGATGAGATTCGGAAACTTGGAGCTATTCCGGGTCTTGTTTCTAATCCGCCTACTCCGGTTGAGGCGGTTTTGCCGTATGTCAATGATTGCGAACTCGTTTTGACAATGAGTGTCATGCCTGGTTTCGGCGGACAAACCTTTGATTCTCGTTCACTTGAAAAAATACGTAGAATTCGTCGGGTTGCCAATGAAAACACGCTGATTTCTGTTGACGGCGGTGTTGGAGAATCAACGATTACCGCCGCAGCCGCTGCCGGTGCTAATCTTTTTGTTGTCGGAACTGCCTTGCTCGGAAAACCGGATATCAAAAAACAGTTTCAAAAATTAAAACAACTTGTTGCGAATGAAGATGAAATTTGAATGCAAACAAAACGGTAACTGTTTATTTATTAATTGATTCAAATACTTGTCCGCTGATTATTTAGATTAGTCCGCAGATTTACGCAGATTATCGCAGATTATTTAGATTAGTCCGCAAATTTACGCAGATTATCGCAGATTATTTAGATTAGTCCGCAGATTATCGCGGATTTTTGTATTTTCTGCGTCAATCAGCGTTAATCTGCGGACTAAAAATGATTATCGTTTTTCGATTGCCTGCATGAGATTGGCGAGTTCTTTGTTGCCGGGCAAGCGTTGGTCGGCAAGAGCAAAAACAATTTTAGCATCGTCGTTTCTGCCTTCGACCGCCAGATCACGAATCCAGAAATAGTAAATATGAAGTTGATTTGCCTGAAACTTGTCATAACTCGGATCAAGGTAAACTCCCCGATCCAAAAGTAATGCCGCAATATCATAACGTTTCGGATTTAATTCTGTTGTCAGTTCAATTGACCAGTTGTTGATTGCCGCCATAAAGTTTCCCCATGCCGTTGAGTTAACCGGATCAAGATGTAATGCTTTAACATTGGACATTGCGGCTTCGGCATATCGTTTTTCCGCATGAAAATCAACTCCTTGATTATAATAAATTGTTGCAATTAATTGTACAGGAGAGATTTCGCGAATTTTTGCGGATAAATAATTTTGTTCAAGAACGGGATTGGTATTAGAAGGAGTATTCGCAACATTTACGGATTGGTTGGTGGTTGCCGGAAATGTTTCTGCCGGAACAGCGGACGCAACACGTTGTATTGTCGCATTTTTTCGTGCGGTATCATCTTTGAGTTCGAACCATTTGGGACAAGTTGTTTCAAGATCCATTGATGTCCCGTTGAACTTGATACGGCTAAGAGCATGACCGGGCATTTCCAAAGCGTAAACATCCAAACCTGCCTTGTAAGCAAGACAATTAAATAAAACGGTCGCACTCACACAATTAAAATGTCCTGTTTCAAGCACTTTGCCCAATGTGGTACAATCAATATCGTAGGTACTGGTCAAAATTTTCTGATGCAGTAATTCGAATAATTTTCGGGTGAGTATTTCGGGAGAATTTTCTTGATGGGCGGTTTGTAACTGAACGCGGGCTTCGGCAACAATTTTATCGAGTCGTGTTTCGTAATTACGAATTTTGTTTGGATCACGTATTCCCTCGACAATCAACGCTGCACGAAATAAATCAAAATTGTCCCAACGACCATCCTGAGCATCTTGAAGCAATGCCCGTTCAACAGGGTCAACGCCATAAACAACAATTCCGTATTTTGTTGTATCGTTGGTTTTGCGGTTTAGGCGAATCAAATAACTATCGCCTGTTACGGCAATATTGGCAGTGTTTGGTCCGACGAAACGCAGAATATCTTGACGCAAGACATCTTCTGTTTTTCCTTTATTGGTATTTTCCGAATCGGCGATAACATGCGGATTGAGGGAAAAAAACGTACCAATAATAAAAATGAACAGAATAAAAAAATTAGGTGTTGCGTTTTTGTTCTGTTGTTTTTCGTTCACAATAAAGTGAGCGATTAGGGACCGAAACGTTGCTTGACAGCTAGTAGGTAAAAACGTTATGCTCATGGTTATTGGTCCCCCATGAATTTGGGTGAAATCGAAGTTGTTAAAGAACACATATCTTGAAAACAGAATCTTGGGGTAGTTCTGTATTCCGTGATTATTACTATAGACTAAAACGATACTTTTGGGAATTAAAAGTTGAGGATTTTTTCAAAAAAAATGTAGAGTGTTACCACAAACAAGCTGATTATACCGATTCAACGAATTATGCTGATTGAATGAAATATTCATGTTGTTCATAGTTTTTTACTCTTTCCGCATTTAATACGAATTGTTGGACAATTTGTTGATAAAATTTGAAAATTTTTTTAAGTTACCATTCACGGAAAAAATAAAAATTCCGCTGAAATATTACGGTTTTTCCAAGAAACAACCATCAACTCATCAAAAAAGAGAACAATTTTAAGAAAAATTAAAGAAGGTTCTTGTAAAAAGATTGAAAATATTAGATAATTTTTTTGTTATGTTACTGTTGTACTTAAATTTCTAATGCTATTATGAAAATTGATCAGATCAATATTTACCTTGTACGTTTTCCATTGTCTCAACCTTATACGATGGCGGACACACGGCTTGATTATTTCGATACGGTATTGCTTCGATTACGTTCTGAAGGTCTTGATGGTTGGGGCGAGGTCTTTCCGGGAAACGAACCAACATTGACGGCAGCATGGTCATCGGAAGTTTATGAATGTGTTCGTGAATGCTTAATTCCTCGTTTTCTCAAATCACCCAATATTGATTCCGGCGAACAAATCGGTACGTTATTTCAGGACATCAAGGGTAATCGCCATGCCAAAGCTTTATTTGATCTTGCGTGGTGGGACATGTATTCGCGGTCAAAGAATGAACCGTTACATAAAACATTGGGCGGTGATGTTCAAAAAGAGATTGAGTTGGGTATTTCGTTTGATCGTTTTGAATCTCCCGATGTTTTTCTTGAAGATATTAAACGGACCGTTTCCGACGGGTTCAAACGAATTACGCTTAAAATCCGGCCTGGTTGGGATCTTCAAGTTCTTGGGGCGGTGCGGAATGACCATCCGACTCAGATGATTCAATGCGATGTCGAAGGCTCACTCAGTCTGGAACGGCATAGCGATACAATTTACCGTTTTGACGATTTTATGCCGGCTTTATTGGAACAACCGCTTTCTTCCAGTGAATTTGTCGGACATGCGATGCTTCAAGATTCTATTCGTACGCCGATTTGTCTCGACGAATCCATCACCACACCTCATCAAGCGGAAATCGCTTTGGATTTACGGAGTGCCGGAACATTTTGTCTCAAACCGGGCAAAGTCGGAGGACTGACGGACGCTAAAACAATTCATAATATGGCTCAAAGTAGTGAGGTTGATTGTTATGTGGGGGCGGATATTATGACATCAATTGGTTATCGTTTTGTTGCGGCACTTTCGTCGTTGCCTTATGTTACACGTCCGACAGATTACGTCCGATTCGAGGAACACTTGACCAATGATCCCGGTATTCCACTCAAACCAATTCTTAAACCGGAACCCGTTAAACCAGTAAAACATGATACCAACCAAATTGAAGTTCATCCTAATGAAAAAGGTGAAATGGTTGCGGAACGGGTTATTCCGTATGAGGGACCCAATATTCTGGCACAAGAAAAACGTTTGGTGATTAAACTCTGGGACGAATCGGGAATCGGTTTCGACCCCAACCTGGAAATGATTGAACAATTGGCGTTGCGGCGGTACAATGCTTCTCCATAAAATGCGTCTGTTTTTAACAAAAGCCGGCGATATTTTTTCCGAAATATCCCTGCCGGAACTTATGTAAATTGGTGTTTTTATAAAAATTTCACTGAATAATAAAAACTTTTTAACAATAAGTATTATTGATGTACGATAAAAAACTTCTTCAATTGATGATTCGGGAAAAAGCGTTGAAGTTTGGTGATTTTACGCTTGCTTCCGGTAAGACGGCAAAATATTACCTTGATTGCCGACAGATAACACTTGATTCGGTTGGAGCGAAACTGATTGGTGAAGGTTTTCTGGACTTACTCCCAATGGGAGAAGTGTTTCCTCAAGCAGTTGGTGGTATGGTGATTGGAGCCGACCCAATTACGGCGGCAATTATCACAGTTGCTGCGTTCCGTAACATTCCGCTTAAAGGTTTTATGGTACGCAAGCAAAGTAAAGGGCATGGAACCGATCAATTTGTTGAAGGTCCCATTGTTTCCGGTGATCATCTGGTTATTGTCGAAGATGTTGTAACAACGGGCGGTTCGTCGTTAAAAGCGGTGGAACATGTTCTGGCGGTTGGAGGAATTGTTGATGGAGTTGTTGCGATTATTGACCGGTTGGAGGGCGGTGCGGAAGCCTTTGCCGAAAAAGGTTATATTTTTCGTTCACTTTTTACGGTACGTGATTTTGGTATCGAACCGTGATACTATTATTGTTAATTGTTTTATTGTTAAGTTTTTTAATTTGTCATTCTTGTCGAATAACGTGTAAATATTTTAATAATGACCGATACTATTCGATTACGAATTATTGATACGGCGGGACCGATTTTTGCTCAAAAGGGATTTGCTGCAACAACTGTGCGGGAAATTTGTACGGCAGCAAAAGTAAATCAAGCTGCAATCAATTATTATTTTGGAAGCAAAGAAAGTTTGTATAAAGAAGTTTTTGAGTCAACCTATTCTTGTTTTACTCCATTTCGTGAGGAGATTACTGAACTGGACTTGACCCATCCATTTGAAGAACGGTTTTATAACTTGATTGTACAACACACCAAGAATATTTTTGCAACAGAACTCACCGGTTGGAAAGCACAATTGCTTTTTCGTGAATTTTATAATCCGACTCCGAGTTGTGGTGAAAAACTTCAGGGATATATTATTCGGGATTACAAGATGATTTATTGTTATCTTGACGAATATTTTGATCCGGAAACTCCTGAACATATCCGATGGAAATGTATTTTCTGTATGTTCGGATCGGTTATTTTTTACAAAAAAGGGGGTTGGCTTCTGCGGAAAATTATTCTGGATGACATGCGGCAGAAATATTTTAAGCCTGAACAAATTATTGCCTTTGCTGTTCAAACGTTTTTTGCTGTTGCCGCTCCTTATCGCAAACAACAATCGTAAATAATTGTCTGTTTTATTAACCGCTCAAACACTTCGTTCCAATAGTCCGCAAATTACACAATTTTTCCGTCCGCAGATTACGCCGATGTTTAGTCCGTAGATTACACAGATTTTTCGTCCGCAAATTACGCCGATGTTTCGTCCGCAGATTACACAGATTTTCACAGATATTTTAAAAAGTTTATCGTAATATATCAGTGGAATTATTATTTTTTATTCTTCACCCCGAAGGGGTGGTATTTTCATAACCGTAGGTCAAGCGAAGCGCGACCTACGGTAAACATCTCTCCTCAACATCGTCTGAAAGACGAAACTAAACGATCCGAATCATACCTTCGATTTTTAAAATTCTGTCT
>JAITBS010000288.1 GCA_031283515.1 Planctomycetaceae bacterium | reverse complement strand
AAAAAGGAATTACTATCGGTGATGTTGCCGGAAAGTTCAAAATACAGCCGTGAACAAATTATTGAAACTATAAAAAAACTTTATCCCGATGTCAGTCCCTTATCGGGCGGAATGCCGACTCAAATTCTCATTTGGGCTCCGAAACATAAATTGGAACGAATCCAACGAATTGTGGACGAAGCGTGTAAACCGCTTGCGGAAGGACAGGAAACTGTTGTCAAATCGTATCCGTTGCAATATATCAGTGTGGAAGATGCGACGGAATGGCTCAAAGCGATTTGCCCGAATGCATTGTTTAATCCGTCGCAAAACGTAACAACAACTCCGGCAACAACACCTGCACGTCCGCGAGTTCCGCGTTCCAACGCCAATTCCAATGAGACCAAAGTGTTGGTCGTTATTGCAACACCGTTGGAACACGCCGAAATAACCAAAGCAATTTCCGAACTCGATAAGGATTTGCCCGTAACACATAAACTGGTTCCGCGTTTTTATTCGGCGGATGATTTTCCTGCAACAGTTTTTTCTGCGCTTTATGGTTCTTTGAGTCGGGCGTTTTCGGACGCTGTTTTTACGCCGTCCGCCGAACGTCAAACGATTATGGCGGTTGCGTTGGAATCCGATCATCAAAAGATTGCGGATTTCATCAAAGCCTACCGCGACGATGTGCAGCGTAAAAAACCGTTGCTGGAAGTTTACGCATTGAAGCGTCAAAATTATTATCGGGTTTACATGCTGATTAACCGAGTTGCTCCGTCGGCGTTGATTTTTCCCGGCTCAAAACCGGAACAAATCGCCGTTTGGGGAACGCCCAAAGAACATCTCGATATTGCAACAGCATTGACTAAACTGGAAACCGCCGCAAGCGAAACAGAAAATCAAAACCTGAAAATCTACAAAGTCGGATCGAAAAAAGCAACCACCGCACGGCAACTTTTAACGTATCAATTTCCCGGAGCGTTGATTTTTGAGATTAACCCTGATGAAATTATTGCTTGGGCGGGAACTGCCGATCATGAATCTATTGCCAAGATGTTGGAAACGGTTGCGGAAGCGTTTCCCGAATCTGTTCTCAAAACGTATTATTTCAAACACATTCCGATTGGTGAAGGTTTTACGGTGTTGAATAATATGTTTTACGGACGAGCGGTATTAACGTTACGTCCGAGTACCGGTGATGTTTTGGTTCATGCGCCGCCGGAGATTCAGGCGAAGGTGTCGGCGAGTATTGCCGAGTTTGATGTTCCGCGTCCGGCGGACACGGAGGCGTTGCCGGTGGCGTATGACTTGAGCGATATTCCCGCAACAGCAATGACCTACACCGCAGCTTCAATCCGGCAAGCGTTGGGAACACAAGTAACGATTTTACCGAGTAGTATTCCGGGACAGTTGATCGTTTGGGGAAAACTTGCGGATCAACAAAAAGTTCGGACAATGGTTGATCAAATGCTCCTTGAACGTCCCGAAACAACTTCCAAAATGCAAACGTACACAATTTATCGCGGAACTGCGCGGAGTGTCGAACCGATTTTGTTGCGCATTGTTCCCAACGCCCGATTCGGTTACGGAATCAATCCGAACCAACTGCTCGCTTGGGCGAAAGAATCGGATCATGCCAAAATTAAAGATGCCGTTGATAAATTAAACGAAACCGATCCCGATGTTAAAATTGAAACGTATTCGCTCAAAAACATTTACGCAACAACCGCGCGGACTTTAGTCGCAAATCTTATTTCGGATCAGGGCTTGGATGTGAAGGCGTATTACGATTATTACGGTAATCAATTGATTGTGCAGGCAAAACCGGAATCGCAAAAAATTATTGGGGAAATGCTTGAGAAATTACGTACGGAAGACCGTGAATTGGCGGTATTTACATTGGAAGTTCTTGATCCGTTAACAGTTGATACGGCGATTAACGCTTTATTTCTTGATGAGCCGTACAACACGACGCCGGGAGTGGAGATTGATCTGAATACGAACATGATATTTGTACAGGGAACAAAAGCGCAACTTGACAAGACACGAAAAATGCTTATCGAGATGGGTGAACCGATTAAACCGATTCGTGAACCGTCTCCGCCGGATCAGGGAACATCCGGCAGTGAAACGGAAACAATAAATTCTGCAAACGTTGGTTTGACTGGTTCGCCGAATGCTCGCAGTCAGATTCGGGTGATTCAACTCAAAGGCGATGCGTCGGCAACAATTCAGGAGTTGGAAAAACTTTGGCCTCAATACCAACAAAATCGGTTACGGGTGATTCGTCAAGAAGAGCCGTTGATCCAGAAGAAAGAGGAAGAACCGGCAAAACCAACTTCGTGGAATCAACCAACCGGTTTCTTTTCGGTAAATGATCCGGCGGAAAAAACAGAACAAGCCGTTGTTAAACCTGCAACCGAGCAGCCGGAAGTAAAACCGGTAACCGAACAGCCTGTTACGAAAAAAACCGGTGAGAACATTTTTGCAACACCGGGACTTGCGGCATTACGAAATGATGTTGCGGAAAAAATTCAGGAAGCGGTGCCGAATGTTTATGTGATAATGAACGAGGATGGTTCGTTGACGGTAACATCGCATGATGGAGATGCGCTTGATCAATTGGAACGGATTATCAAACGTATTGATGATCGGATTGTTTTTGAGGGGCGGGATTACACGATATATTCTGTGCGCAATATTAGTGCGTCGTTAGTTTCGATGAAACTCCAGTTGATTCTTCGAGAACGTCTTGCGGGTCGTCAACAGCGGTTTAGTACGACACTTGGGGCGAGGTTTCAACCGCCGCGTTTGGAGATTGCGCCGGACGAATCGACGAACACAATTTATGTACGCGGAGCGAAGGCGGAACGTGCTGAGGTGGCTCATTTGATTGCGATGCTTGATGTTTCGGAACTTCCGGGAGAGCGGGCGGTTCGTAAACCGTTTAAAGTACCCATTAGGAACACGCAAGCGTTCCGTGTTGCGCAACAGGTATTGAATGTTTACCAACAAAAGATGATGTCGATTCGGTTACCGGGCGGAGTTTTTCCGAGAGTTACGGTGGACAATGTAACAAATTCTGTTGAAATTATTGCGCCGGAGCCGTTAGCGACGGAACTCAAAGAATATGCGGAGGAGATTGATCGTATGACGGTGGAGGAACCGGCGCGTAAGATTCATGTTATTCCGTTGGAGGTGAAATCAACTGTGATTCAAAACGTGATTCGCGGTATCCAGCAATCATCGGCAAGCGGTTATTTTCCGTACCAACAAACAATACCGCAAACTCCTTATTTCCCGCGATGATAGAACGTAACGGATTTACGTAGATTACAAAAATTGTGTCCGCAGATGAACGCCGATTTTTAGAGATTCTTTCTTGAGGATTACGAAACAAACAAAATAACCAAACAAACGAAAATTTGGATTCAAACTCTTTTTTGTTTATTTTGTTTTTTCATATCGTTCGTATTCTCAAAAAATAAAATGGACTATCACAAACTTTTTGAGAGGTGATTTCCGCCTAGTCTGGAAAAAAATATTTCAGGGGACTTGACATAATTTTTGTTTTCGTGTATTATCTTAAAATAATGATTTCAGTTTTTTAATTTTCGATATTTGGAGATCAAATTACATTTTGAAAAATAAGTTGCCCGAATTTTTGTTCGGGTGTTAAAAAAATCGAGTACGTCAACTATTGCAAAAATCGCTTAGGCGAACTGTAATTTTTTACAGACCAACCGGATTTCCGGGTAGAAAATTACTTAGCATTGAAATGTTACGTGGCTCCCGATAAGGGAGCGTTGCGTTCAATGCTATGGGTATAATTCAGTGTTACATTTTAAACATGTAACACACCACATTGGTCTGTGGGAACAAACCTGTTTTTGCAAGCGTGTCGCTCCTGTCTAAGAGCGATATTCTGTTGCCGTTTCTCGGCGTTGCGTTTTTTCCCACTTTGTAACTAAAACAGATTATTTGTTATGTAATCTGTTAAATTTCAATACCTCTTTATTTTAAGGAGAATAGCAATGAAAATCCGATTTTTTCG
>JAITBS010000242.1 GCA_031283515.1 Planctomycetaceae bacterium | reverse complement strand
TAACCTTTTACTAACCTACTTACAATAAACCAACATTTCAGGAGAATTTTATGAAAATCAAACATTGGTATGGTTTTACACTTGTGGAACTTTTGGTAGTCATAGCGATTATCGGAGTTTTAATTGCTCTGCTTCTTCCCGCTGTTCAAGCGGCACGTGAGGCGGCGCGGCGTTCACAATGTACGAATAACGTTAAACAATTCGTGATCGCTTTACACAATTACCACGACACAAGCAAAGCACTGATTCCGCTCCGCTGTACTTTCGGCAGTCCCGGAACGAATAAGTGTCAAGAATGGGGCGGGATCATTGCTCTTTTTCCGTATCTGGAACAAGGACCGGCATACGATGCTCTCCTTGTGAAGATCGGAAAATTTACTGCCGGTTCAACAACCGAAGGTGTCCGACCATGGGGCAATGTGGATGGCGGTTGGGGAAGTCCGGATCCTCGTAATGGAAAAATTGCCACATTGATTTGCCCTTCCGATCCGGGATCAAGTTATGCAACCGGATTGCCATGGGCAGTAGGCGGAAGCGGTAGTTTTCGGACAAATTACTTTTTCAGTCTTGGTGATGGAATGAATGACGCCAATGCAGTCAATCCGGCTAGTGCTGCCGATATTCGGTCACGCTCCATATTCAACGCAATGCGTTGGAAAAATCTGGGAGCATGTCTTGACGGAACAAGTAATACGGTTGCCATTGCGGAATCCGTCAGAGCATACGAGACGGACTACCAGAATTCCATTAGAGGCGGAGTTGTCGGAACAAGTGATACAACAATTCATTCAGACGGCAGTGCCCGTATCTCTTCTTGTATCAACCAAACCGCTCCGGGAGATAAAAACGAAATCGCCGCCGGAAAAAATACCCGAACGATGCGCGGATGTGTTTTATACGTATCTCCTGCCATCGCTGGTATTCACACCGTTCTTCCTCCCAATTCGCTTTCCTGTAGTTCTGCCGGTATTGGTAACTATTTGGGTAATTGGGGGATTTTTTCGGCACAGAGTTATCATTCGGGCGGCGTGATTACTGGTTTTTTTGACGGTTCCGTTTCGTTTATTTCGGATACAATTAACTGCGGCAATTCCAGTGCTGTTCAGGTTTTGATCGGTAAAAGCGAATTTGGAGTTTGGGGAGCCTTAGGAACTCCAGAAGGGAAAGAATCCGTCTCCAAACCATAACAATAATTGTACAAAATCAAATCCAAACCACGCTGATTTCAAAACCGTACACATTGGATAAACGGAAATTGATCATCAATTAAAATGATTAATCAACGTTGTCAATGTGTATGGTTTTGAGCGATAAACCCCAATGTCCCTATTATTTATTTTAACAACATTCACTCTTAACATAAAATTATTACCGATGATTAAGACAACACTAACAACAAGAAATCTTTGTTTATCTATTTTTCTTTGCAGTATGATTTGTGGTTGCGGCGACAGTATTCCTGTGCCCAATGACATGCCTGCTCCGCAAGAAACGATTATTAAAGTTACATCAGAAGGTCAACCGTTGAGCGATGCTTCTATTACGTTAATGCCTGTTGACGTATCAAGCCGATGGTATGCCGGAGCAGTTACCGATTCCGCCGGTAACGCAACTATTTACACTCAAAGTAAATATCGCGGAGCTGTTCCGGGAAAGTATAAAATTACCATCGTCAAACGGGAAACAACTCCAAGTACAATCGTTTTTCCCAATCCGGAAAAAGATTCAACCGGTTATGCGAACGCGGTTGATGCTGCCGCAAAAGAAGTTCGGGATTCGTTTGATTTGATTGAACCCAAATTCAGCTCCGTCAACACGACAACTGAAGAACTTGAAATTGTTACCGGAAAAAATTATAAAACAATTGAAGTCGGTAAACCTGTCCGAATTAAAATCGGTAAATAACAGGCGTTAAAATGAATTATACTTCCATTGTCTTAACTAGGTTTTTACAAATTATAAACGTGATGAAATTTATTGGGGTTCTTGAAAACATCGATATTTTTATTATGATGTTTTTAATAGTTTTGCTAATTTTTTAACCTTTCATTTCAATACGAACTCATGGGTAAGAAAACGCGAACCCGACAATTAAATTTATCACACCCCATTGACCAGAATGCTCTTGATGAGTTCAAGAAAAAATATCAACATGATGCATTTTGTAAAGACCAGTTGCGTGATCTCCGAAAAGCACGAAAGTTTTTAGAACATATTCTTAAACCGGAAGCATTGGCGATTCTTGATCTGAGCCGGTTGCAAATTGCTCCCGAGACATTTGTTGATGAAGACTTGAAACGGTTATATGTGGATATATTGTATCGAATTCCGTTCCAAGGTTCCAACGAAACGATTGTTGTTTTTATTTTGATCGAGTTGAAAACCGAAAACGATAAGTGGACGATATTTCAATTAGTTCGATATGTAATCCATATTTGGGATCGCGAATTTAATACTGTTGCCGCTGCCGCTCATGCTCCCGATGCAACCGAAGAAGCCAAAAAACGTTTTGAAGATTTTTTACTTCCAATCATTTTTCCGATTATTTTTCATTACGGTGAGAAGAAGTTTACGGCACCTACTAATGTATCAGAGTTGATTCAGAAGTTGCGGGGCTTGGAATCAATGGAAGAGTTTGCGTTGAGCATGAAGGCATTTTTGTGTGATACGGCACAACTTGCCTCAGAGGAATTTCCTCAAGATCTGGAGCTTAATGTTCTTTTTATGACCTTGCAAGCGGTTTTTAGTAAAGATGTTGTTGCTGAACTGATAAAAATTTATGAGAAGTTACAACCGACATTTCACTTGCAAGAATCTCAAGAAGTATGGCGTGACGCATTGCATTACGCAACAACCAGCGCAAAACTGTTCAAACATCAAGATTACAATAACCTTATTAAAGAAATTCAAAAGAAAGGAGTTCCCATGCCAACATCATTATTAGATGAATTAGTTACCGAAGGTATCACAAAAGGCAGAACCGAAGGTCGAACCGAAGGTCGAACTGAATTTGGACGTAATGCGGTATTGTCTTTATTGCGTAAGCGATTTGTTAAGATTCCTAAAAAGATTGAAACGGCAGTTCGGCGGATGAATGATCCGATTGC
>JAITBS010000211.1 GCA_031283515.1 Planctomycetaceae bacterium | reverse complement strand
TTCCGCGTAAATTGTCGTCTTCCAACGCCAACATTTCTGTTGCGGTTCGGTCATAAAATTCACGGTAAATCTCCAACGCTTCCGGTGATGTTTCAATTAAAATGGGACGTTGTGTTGCCGGTTCAGACGGAATACCAGTTACCGCAACAAGATTCGCTCCGTCGGGTTCCCATTCGGAAGCAACAATATCCGCCGCCCCAAAAACCGATTCCATCTGCAACGTAAGAATTGCAAAAATCAAACGGCAATAGGCTTGTTCCGTATTTTCCGAAACAATATCATCGTTCCATGTCGCGACTTTAGCCGGCGGAGCAACCGGAATAAATCGTGACGCAAAACCGCTTTCAAAAGATTCCTGATTGAAACACTTTTTGGCAATTCGCGGTTGAATCCCGCCTAAAATACAGACAAACGCATGAGGTGCGTAACGATTTTCACTGATTCGTTCACTCTCCAACCCTTCACCATTAAAAAGCGAATTGAACATACTCTGAGCGTTTCCGCCCTTGCCGTCCTTGCAATACTGACCCATTCCTTGAAGCAACGTCGCCAACTCATCACTGTAAATACAGAACCCGCGAGGATTTTCCGCACAATTTTTAACAACTTTTTGTTCCGTCGATTCGCGGGAAACAATTCGTTTCAAAATTGGTTCCGTCAAATCAGGCAATGTTTCCTGACGGCGTTGTGCAGGAGTAAGACGATTATATTCCGCACGTTTTTGTTCGTATTCCTTTTTTTCAAGTTGATATTTGTTTTGATATTCCGCTTGACGTTGATCAAGCGGTTTCATCGGCGGTGACAGCGACCATGTTTTAATCGTGCCTTTTCGTGCAATAAGCATGCCCCAAAGAATCGCCGGAAAAACCCAACCGCGTTTAAGACGGAGGCGGCGGCTGTTGCCGATTGCTGTTGCTAAAACAACAAGCGTTGCTATCGAAACACCCGCCGCATCACAACCATTCGCCGCCGAAACTTCATGAATAAAACGCGCAACAGTTACCGGTAAAAGAGCAACCGGAAATGGATGCCATGGATAAACTTCATTGCTCTCCGTATCAGAAATTTCCGTTTCAGGAAGAGCGGATTCAACCATCGCATCAATCATTTTAAGAATATCATCCTTCGATTTTCCGTCAAGTAATTCAAGAAAATCATAAAAATCGCCGCCATTCGGAAATGTTTCAATTCCCGTCACACAATCAAAGTCCGTAAACGGAACAATTTTTACTGTCGGTGATGATTTGAATTTTGTAAAAATATCGACAAGCGATTCGGCATAATCTTGACCGGATTTGTCATTGTCGGGAAAGATGATCATTTCGAGTTTCAAATTATGTTCGGTTGCTGTTTTGTCTAACATTGACCAGTCTGTTTTTGTTGCGCCGTTAGAACCGAAAGCCGATGTTGTTGCAGGAAGTCCAACAGAGACAGCGGCATTGGTCGCCTTTTCGCCTTCACAAATGTATAACCGCACGGTATTTTTGCACGATTTCAAATAATTGACGATTTCCGGCAAACGATAAACCGGATAGGGTTCATCGTAACGAGAACCGACAATGTAACCATTATCCGTTTTGCTGATTGGTCGGGTTATTTTGTCCTGTTCCGTATTCCAGCGAACGATACAAAAATTCTCTGTTCCGTCGGCGTTGTCGTAACGGTACACCGCATCCGGTTTTCGTTGTTGTCCCGCACCGAATCCTGCCGCATTCAACGCCCGCTCGAATGTCGGGTGAACCGTTTTACCGAATACTCCTTTTGATTTCTGTTGCGGATTTTTCGGTGTTTTCTCCATTTCTAAAGCGTTCATAATTTCTTCATAAGAACAATGATGTGAATGACAAGTGAAAACAACTTGCCCGTTTTTTCCAAGCGTAAACGCCAGATTTGCGTTTGTACCTTTATGCGCCGGACACGGGGAACGGTACACATCGCCTGATTTCGTAACATGATAGCCCAATGATTCAAGACGCGAAACTGTTTCGTCTATTGTTAAATGTTGCATAAAATACTCCTTGTGTTTTCGGAAAAGACCTGCCGGTTCGGGTAAATACCCAAACCGGACGCAGGTCACAAAAAAAGCCCCAGCGGGCTGAGCAAAAAATCTCTAAAACGGCTATCCTAACAATGGTGTCGGGGTTTTCTTGAAACGGGCAACGAGTAACATTCGCTGGTCGTATGACATCTGTTTACCGACATTCGGATTTCGACCCAATCTGTACGGATATAAGGAACAATCCGTACAAGGGCAAAGTTGGACTTCACGCTTTTGACCGCAACAGCAATCAAGACATTTTGTACGAATTGCCTTAAGCGGAGTTAAAACTTTTACTGAGGGTTTGGGTTTTGATTTCATAAAATACTCCTTGTAACTTAAAATTGTTAAAACGGTTTAGAACAAATATCGGCAACGGTCAAACATCTCCAATAGTTCCCTGTTACTCAAATAGACGGGAACAGTGATCAATTCATGGGCAAATGTATTGCCGGGCGTAACGTAAAACCACTCCATCGCGTCTTCATAACGAACAAGAAAAAACGGAACATAATTCTCGTCGGCTTCTTGACCGAGAAGAAT
>JAITBS010000181.1 GCA_031283515.1 Planctomycetaceae bacterium | reverse complement strand
CAAGACCTTGCGATTCGTTTGGCAATGTTGTCGATTGGTGCGGTCGGCGGAAACCGAACTCGCGGCGGCGGAAAGTGTGTTATCGAATTTCAGGAACAAAATCAACCTCTCGGCGATTTGTTCAAGCAGCTTTTCGAATCAAAAAAAGAGGAACAATTGCAAAAAGGAAATATTGATTTTTCGCAAACGGAAACTGTTTCACAAACAGAGATAATCACTTTACGTTTAATTTTTGAAGCGGATTCGCCGGTTTGTTGTCCCGAGCATCCTGTTCCGAGCAACGTGATCAAAAGCGGTTTTGCAATTCCCGCCAGCGCAGTACAAGGTTTGATTCTTAATCGGTTGAATCAATTGAATGAAGATGCCGCAACGAAATTATTTAACAATGAAAATTTTCGTGCGTATCCGCTTCTTCCGTGTGCTGTGGTTTCACAAGATCAGAAAGAAAATTATCCGATTCCGTTACGGGTTTCACTCACCCATAAAGTCGCAAAACTGATTAGCGATGGAGAAAAATTAGAGACCGGTAAGACCGTTTCCGATGAGGCAATTCCTCCGTATAAATGGGATGAAGTTCATGGTGCGAATCCGCTCAAAGCAACCGGCGGCGTGTTGTTACAATTTACAAAAGCACAAGAAGAGAAAAACAATATTCAACTTTGGAAAGCGAACTCGATTCCGCATATTTTGTCGGCTCACGGCGTTTTGAATGATAAAAATACGAGAGATGGACGTAATCTTTATCAGTTGGATTCTATTGCTCCTATTGTTTGGTCGGGGTTTGTTCGTTTACCGAAATGGGCGGCTGATGCGGTGTTCGGAAGTTGTAACGATAACCGTGTCCAAGAAATTTTCGTATCGTTCGGAAAAAAACGCAGTACACACGGTAACGGAAAACTTTTTGCTTTTCGTGTTGACGAAGAAGATGAAAGACTTCCTTATAACGGTTCAACGCATGGATGCGAGGATACGGTTTTGATTGTCCAATCGCCGATTCTTTTACCCGATGAACCATCCGGTCAATCGGCAAATGAAGAGTTCCAAGCGTTTATTGAAACAGCATGGAATATCAAACCGAAAAAATGTTTAGGGACAGTTATCGGTGTTCAATTCGGCTGGAATCGTCACGGAAAAGGAACATTAGTCGGAAAAGGAAAACGTGTTCGTGCGTGCCGTTGCGTCATGCCAGGAAGTGTGATTATTTTCGATACAACTATCGAAGACCTCGCAACAAAAATTAAGTCAGGTCTTGGCGGCGG
The DNA here is from genome assembly GCA_031283515.1 of Planctomycetaceae bacterium. Lineage (GTDB taxonomy): Bacteria > Planctomycetota > Planctomycetia > Pirellulales > Thermoguttaceae > WRKP01. The sequence continues at coordinate 11,317 of JAITBS010000181.1, read as the reverse complement.
ACGTGAACAGGGATTTGGATTGGTTGCCGTCCATTCTGGATTAGCAACAAAAATGTTCAATCTCGGCAAGTCCGAACCTCAATCACTTAAATCCGATGAAACAGAAAAAGCAATGGTTCAAGAGATTTTGACGATTTGGAATAATCATCAAAACGATTTGCCCAGTCCAAGCCAACTTGCCGCAGTTCGTAAAGAATTGGAAACAAACGGCAAAGACAACACCAAAACACTGGAATATCTTGATAATCAAAAAAAACGAACCGAACGTATTGCGGCAACATGGGAATCTTGTTTTTGTGACGTAAAAGAGTTCCTTGAAAAGACGGATTCCCAACTTGCCGCAAAAGGACTCAAACTTCTTATTGATTTAAAAATAGCCCAAGAAAAGGAGAATGTGAGGAATCAATAATGCCAACAGAACAAGACATAAATCAGTCTTTTTGTCAACGTATGCCGTATCGGGTTTATTGTTTGACATTTACGCTCCAATTCAAAAACGGTCTTGCGGCAGGAGACGGCAATTTCGGAAACGAAATGTTGCTTGCCCGAAACGGCAAGGAAGAACTTGTTCTTCGCGGTACAAGTATTGCCGGTGTTTTGCGTCATAGTTACGAAAAACAATACGGTGAAGAGAATACGGCATTGTTTTTTGGAACATCGGCTGAGAAAAAGTACAATAATGACGGCACAGAAAAAACACTGGCGGAAAGTCCGCTTCTTGTTTCCGATGTTGTTCTCAACATCCCTAAAAGTACGGAATATCGGCGGACTCATCATCTGCGGAATCGGCACACCGGAAGTGTTTTGGATAACGGTTTGTATTCCATTGAGATTGCTCCTCCAAACACAATTGCTCATGTAACACTTTGGTTTAACGAAACGGAACAACTCAAAGAATGCGGTGAAGTTTTTCTTAAAAATCTTGCCGGATTGATTCGGAACGGCTTAATTTTCGGCGGTAATTCCAATCGCGGCGTTGGTCTTGCAACAGCAAACGAATTTGTTTACAAAAAATATTCTTTATCGGAAAAAGAACAATACACCGAATATCTCAACGATTTCTACGCTTGGCGGAAAAACGGAACAAATTCAATTGTAAACAGTGAAAAACTGATACCGCAAAACGATTCTGATACGAATAATCTTGCCGTTGAATTTACATTACAAATTCCGCGCGGACAAGATTTACTCATTGCCGAAGGAAACGATATGTCGTCACATAAAATCACGGCTGCGGATGGTAACGAATATTATCTTTTGCCCGGTTCCGCGTTACACGGTTTGTTCCGAAGTTGGATAACACGCCTTGCGGCAAGAGAAGGAAAATCTGTTTCCGATTCCGTTGAAAATTACGAAAAAAAACAACGCAATATAAAAGGTTCGGAAATCGGTTGGATGTTCAACGAAAAACTTAACGTATCCGAAATTGATAAAAAATATCCGGTTGAATCGCTTTTCGGTTCGCTTCACAAATCGGGACGGATTCATTTTACCGATGCGTTGTGTCCGGTTGATGATGCATTACTGCAACACCGTAAACATGTGGCGTTAGACGCCATCAGCGGCGGAGCGATTGAACATTTATTGTTCGATAACGATGTTTTGATTAAAGGTTCTTTTAATGTAACAATGATTGTCCGCGATATCAAAATTTACGAAGCAGAATGGTTAGCGAAAACACTCAAAGCGTTACATATTGGATTGCTTCGTGTTGGTTCAAGTAAAGCGGCTGGGCGGTTGGAATTGGCTGATAAACCTCAATCCGTCGGAAATTTTGCAGATTTTTTTGATACAATTACATTATGACTCAATGAAAATTTACGCTTACACGCTTCCTGAAGTTCCAAAATACAACGGTTGGCTCAAAATCGGTCAGACAACCGGTTCCGTCGAAAAACGTATTAACGAACAATTAAGTCAGGCAAATCTTAACTATGAAATCGTTTTTACAGATGCCGCCGTTGTTGGTAAAAACGAAGTTACGGATAAAGAAATTCACCACTATCTCGCCAAACAAGGTTTCCAGCAAGACGGTCATTCGGAATGGTTCCGTTGTAACGCCGACGATGTCCGTGATGCACTCAACGTCATTAAAGAACAATACCGTAAACAAGACAAACGAAAAGAACTTTCCGAAAAGTTTTATGAAGAACTCCGCAATTGGTATTATTGGGCAACCGAAAAAGCCCAAGACCCCGATTATGCATTACGTATTATTATTCGGCTTTTACTCGTTTTTTTTCTCAAAGAAAAAGGACTTGTTCCGGCGTGTCTTTTTGACAAAAATTTTATTGATGACAATCTGAAAGAAAATGCTTATCGTTATTATCAGGTGATTATCCGTAACCTCTTTTTTTACAGTCTCGGTACGCCGCAACACAAACGTATTGAACTCGAAAACCGTAACCTGATATTGCATTACAATAAAGTTAAAGAACAGCTGCATAAAAAAATTCCCTTTCTTAACGGCGGATTGTTTAACAAACATCCAAACGATGATTTTGCGCTTGATAATAGTTACTTTTTTTCAGAACCGTTGCCTCAAACGATTAAAGAACTTGGCGGTATTTATCCAGTTACCGGAATTATCCGTATTCTTTCTCAATACAAATATACGTTGGATGAAACCGATAGTTCGGAATTTATTGATCCGGAATTTATCGGCAAAATGTTTGAAAGTCTGCTCGCTTGTATTAGTGCGGACAGCAAAGAATCACGCCGTAAAGTTACGGGCAGTTATTACACTCCTCGTGAAATTGTGGACTATATGCTCAACGAAAGTCTTGATGCGTATTTGACGGCAACAAACAATAGTAATATCGATACAGAAAATGCGCTCCTTCGTTGTACAATACTTGATCCTGCTTGCGGCAGCGGTGCGTTTCTTTGCGGTGTGATGAATGTGATGATGCAGCGTCTTGATCCCAACAAAAAATTAACACCATCGGAACGTTATCTAAAGAAGTTGGAAATTCTGCGAAACGTGGTTTACGGTGTTGATATTCAACCGATGGCGGTACAAATTGCAATGTTACGTTTATTCCTTTCGTTACTGCAGGAAATTCAGCCGGATTTGAAAACTGATAACTTTGGAATTGATTCACTGCCGAACCTCGATTATAAACTTGTTGCTGCCAATACGTTGATGGGAATTGACTGTAACGGTTTATTTTTCAATGCCAATAAAATTCTGTTTAATCAAATTCTTGATCTTAAACGGGATTATTTCAAAGAATCCAATGATTTGTTACGAAAACGATTGAAAGAACGCATTCAAAACGCAGAACAGGAACTCGCACAACTAAGCGACAGCGATGATATAAACGCTCTTTGTAAATGGAATCACTCGGACACAGAAGCGTCGCCGTATTTTGATTCGCGTTGGATGTTCGGTGTGGAACATTTTGACATCGTTATTGGTAATCCGCCGTATGGCGCAACTTATCCCGCCGAACAAAAAGAATATTTCAAAAAAAATTATGTATCAACAAAAACTATTTCGGGTAAACAAAAAGGATCGTTGGATACGTTTTCGCTGTTTATCGAACATGGTTTTAATACGGTTAAACAAGGCGGATATGTACATTTTATCGTTCCGCTTTCGGTTGTTTCAAGTGATTCGATGTCCGCGTTGCATCAATTGCTCCTTGAAAATTGCGAAACAATTAAGGCAGCGTCCTTTTGCGACAGACCGTTACAAATTTTTAAGAACTCGCACAAAAAAACTTCAATTATTTCCTTTTATAAAACAAAAACTACTTGTTCCCGTTTGATGACGACACAAATGTATCGTTGGCAGAGCGGCATGACACAAACGGAATTATTGGCGGCAATGCAATTCACCAATAGTCGAAAATATTGCCTTGACGGTAGGTTTCCTAAAATATCACTTTCTCTCGAAAAACAAATTTTGGAAAAATTGTTTGCAGAACAACATTCAAGAATCGGCAGTCTGTTACAAAAAAATGGTAAACCGATTTATTATCGTACTTCAGGCGGAATGTATTACAATGTGATTACCAACTATCCGACAAAATCGACAAAAGAAAAACCATTATACTTCGATAAAAAGATTGCCGATACCATCGGCGCAATTTTATCAAGCAATTTATTCTGGTGGTATCAACAGGTTTATTCCAATAATCTTGATCTCAAATCTTATGAAATCGAATCATTTCCAATACCGGTCGAAAATTTGAATCAGAAAATAATCAAACAGATTGAAAAATGTTATAATAATTACTTGCATGATATTCAGAAAAATATCGTTGACCATCAAACAACCGAATATGTCCATGTCGATTCTTACAAAGAATATAAGATACGATATTCTAAACTATTGATTGATTTGATCGATGATGCTATTTGTCCGTTGTACGGATTAAATAATAAAGAGTGTGATTTTATAAAAAATTACGAAATTGCGTTTCGTGTGGACGAATAATAAATAATACAATATTAAAAGGGCAAATACCGTATTATTGTTTATTACTGAATTTTTAACTTTTTTTAAAAACAATTCCCATGTCTCAAATTAAAGGTAAATTACAAGTCAAAGAGGATAAAGGCAAAAAAGCTGTGATGTTGATGCTTCCGACCAAAAAAGGCGGAGATTCTCCACATCAGATTCCAACGAATGCGAAATTTTTTCGCGATAACGATGCAACAGACGGTCTTGAAGTCGATGTTGAAAAAGATACGAAAAACAACATTATCAAGGTCAGTATTCCGGGCAAAGAATCCGTGTTACAAAACAGCGGAAAGCAAGTAAAACAAAACAATTACCGTGAAAATAATCGCGGCTATAATAACAGCAGATTGAATGATACCAATAAATTATCGCAAGAGAATCCGCAGCTTATTGGTTTTCCGTTTCATAATCCTTATACTTTTATTCCGTTTACAAAAAATGGAAAACGTAACAAACCGACATTACAAACAGCAGATGAAACGGAAAAAGATCGTTTTACCGGAATTATTGAAATAAAAGTTACAACACAAAGTCCGTTGTTGACCTATCAGCCGGAAAAAAATAAAAAAGAAGAACATGCCGAGCATAAAGCATTGACTATTGGCAACGATGTGATTGTTCCGGCAACAAGTGTACGCGGTGCGTTACGGTATTTATTGACGGTTGTTACAGGCGGTCCTTTAACGGTTGTTGATGAAGAAATGTTTCTTTGTCAAGGACGTGATCTGCCAATGGACATTGATCCGGCGAATTGCCGGAATCCTAATGCCAAACCGTGTTGCCTCGCTCGTGTCGTTAATCCGGGTAATTCTAAACACGACGGAACAATACAACTCGGTGAAACAGTTATTGTTCCTGCTGCTGATATTAAAAATAAATATCAGGGAAATTTTGATGATAAACGCCCAAAGGATAAACAAGATGTCCATTATCTTTGGGTAAACTATCATTCAGGTAAAATAGTTTCAGTTTCAGAAAAACAAGACGCAACTCATAATTGGCAGGTAAAACTTTGCGGTAAACCAGTCAACACGAAAGGAGTTAAGCGGGAAGGAATCTTTCTTGCAAACGGAAAAGAGATGGAACTTCCGGTTAAATATTGGCTTGCTTACGCTAATCGTAACAGACATGGAGCTCATCCTGAATTAAAGAAAGGCGATCTCATTTGGTTGGAATTAAAAGATTCCGCTAATTCCGTTCCTCATATTCAAGACAATATTGTTTCCGTTCAATGGGCAAGATGGGGACGTCAAGGAACAGAATTGACAAAAATTCTTGACGACGAAGTTTTACCGGATTATCAAAAGAATGACGGCAATGTCGCAACGGTAACAGATATGTTCGGTATTGTTCCGGTGAGTAATAAAAATTCCAATATTCCTGCGTTTGCCGGTCGAATACGTCCCGATAACCTTGTGTTTCTCGACGGCAAAGAACATTTAACACCGATGTTTCCGCTTGCGGTGTTGGCATCACCGCATCCGGGTTGTTTACCGTTTTACCGAAACGGTAATGCTCAAACGTTGAATCAACTCAGTCCGCTTGCAGGTTATAAAGTGTATCGAACTTCCAAACATACGGGAATTGACGACAAAGACGCTTCTTGGAAATTTGAAAATCAAGGTGTGTATGACGATAAAGGTAACATAAAAGATGGAACAAAAGAAAAAGTTAATTTTTCCGCCGAATTATTGAAACCCAATGTAGAAGGAACACTACGGTTAAGTGTTCGTTCCTTGTCGATGAAAGAATTAGCGTTGTTGGTTCTTGTTTGTAATGATAATACTTGGCGATTGGGCGGAGGAAAACCGCTTGGTTTGGGACAATGTAACGTTCAAATCATCGAAATACTTGACGAACACGGCAATAAGTATGATTGGAAAAACGACACACGTTTGAATGTTTTGGATACTGATGTTCTCAAGAATTGGAAAAAAACGCAAGAACCGGTTGAGTTGTTACGTTATCCGAGATCCGCAATACGTAATAAAAATAAAATTATTCGCGGCGGATTAACATGGTTCTCGAATCTTGGCACACCGAAAAAGAATGGAGAAAATGGTTATCGAGGGATGCAAACGGTTCGTTTTGGTGATCGGGATATTCAAGGACAAGTTCTTCCAACTTTCAAAACGGATGCGGCGGATTTTCTGTACGGATATGACGTGTTTCTTGAAGAGGTTGACAAAGACGGCAATAAAAAAGTTTATCATTTTCCGCCCGAACAGTTTGATCCTGAAAAACATAGTCAAGGTAACGAACAATCCGGCGGTTTTCAGGGACAAAATCGGCAAATACGGACACAATGGAAGGAAAAACGTTGAATGATGAACGATATTTCTGTTCAGATTCGTCGATACTTGGAGCCGGTTAAGGTGCGGGCGGTGCGTTTTCGTTGCGTTAATGAAAAACCGGTTGAGGTGATATTGCCGACATTGCGCGGAGTTTGGGGACGGGCTTTGCATCAAATCGATCAAACACTTTACAATACCGTTTTTGAAGGAAAAAATAGAACAAATCAAAAACAACCGCTTTACATTATCCGTCCCGATTTGAATTGCAGTTACGAGAACTGTAAAACATTTTCGTTTGAATGGATCGTTTGGAACTCCGCTGCTCAGCAATACTTTGATAACTTGTTACAGAGTTGGGAGGTTGCCGGTCTTTTGGGATTAGGAAAAGACCGTGTTCGTTTTAAGATTATCGAAGCGGAATATATTTTTGCAACTAAAAATAGAACTGACAGTATAAACAGCAGTACAACAAGCATTTCAGCGGAGTTACCGATTTTTTCACCTGCCGAATTACAGTGGACATTCGAAAATCATGTTCGGCAACTCGCATTTCCGCACAGTATTCGTCTTTTGCAAAAAGGGAAACTCATTACCGAACCAACTCTTTGGGATATTGTTGTTTCGATATTTTATCGTTTATCGCCGATTATTGTTCACAGTCTTGGAAATATTCCGTCGAATCGTCCGGGCGATGATTGGATGCCGTGTTCGCAGGTAATTCTCGATTTGATCCGAACAATTCCGAATCAGTGGCACGGTAAAACCGTAACATTGCGGCGTTATTCGGCAAGACAACAGCAGGAAATAGATATGAATGGTGTATTCGGTTCGTTGTTTGTTGAAACATTGCCGGACGAAATCAAACCGCTGATTCTTGCGGCGGACTTGTTTCATCTTGGCAAAGGAACAATCATGGGACTTGGTCGCCTGTTGCCGATCACTTCTTGACAAAAATTGTCATGTAATATAAAATTGGTTTCTGTATCGTTTTCTTAGAGACTTTGGGAACATCTACTTTGGGCATTCACTTGATTGATATTTTATTAAGTTACGATTTTTAAGAGGTTGGCAACGTTTTGCCGAAACGTTGTGTCGGTGTACTCACCGATTTGTCCCTGTTTACGGCTGAAAATTAAAAACCAACAGTGTACAACACAATAACAAAACCAACCGTTGCGACCGTAGGTTTATTGTTTAAAACCTTTCGGCGAAAGGTCGCCTACCGCCATTGGAATTGTTTAATATAAATCGCTACAATGAATCCAAAAAGTATAAGGGACTTTTAGGAATAAAATTTACGAAAATTCCACTGAAATAAGACCATTTTTTTTTATAACGAATAATGTCACGTAACGTTTTTTTGAGTTTTCTTGGTACCGGCAACTACACGAAGTGTGTTTATCAATCGAACGACGGCAGGAAAAGCAGTTGTGTCCGGTTTGTCCAGTCGGCAACTTTGGAGTTGTTCTGTTACGATTGGAAGGAACACGATAAACGGTTTATATTTACAACAGAGGAATCTAAAGAAAAACATTGGAAACAGTTACACGAAGAATCTCCGCTTGCCGAACAAATTGATATTCCTGAGGGTAAAGACGAAACGGAAATCTGGCGGATATTCAATATTCTTTATGAATCTCTTCAAGACGGTGATGAATTGACGATTGACATTACGCATAGTTTTCGTCACATTCCGCTGCTTGCTTCTTCGCTGTTACAGTATGCGAAGTTTCTCAAAAATGTTTCCGTCAACAAGATTTATTACGGTGCTTTTGAACGGTTGGGCAAGCCGCACGAGGTTGAGCAACATATTCTCAATCCCGAAGAACGTATTGTTCCAGTTTTCGATTTAACTGCCTTTTCCGAAATTCAGGATTGGTCGGCTGCCGCAAACGATTTTATTAGTTTCGGAAATCCGTCACGGCTGGGAGCATTGATGCAACAACATCTTTCGCCGGTTCTATTTCAAACCGGCGGACAAGATAAAACGGCGCAACAATTAAATAAACTGAACCAAAAAATCAAGAAATTCAGTCAGGTCATCAAAACAAACCGCGGTCAAAACATTATAGAGGGACGGTTACAAAAAGAAATTCTGGAGATTCTTAGTTCGTTGGAACAAAATCTGATTTCGGCATTGAATCCGATATTAAAAAAGATGGAAATATCCGTTAAAAAAACGTATCAGGGTGACAATAATGTCCGTAATATGTTGGCGGTGGTGGAGTGGTGTCTGGAAAAAAACTTAGTGCAGGAAGGTCTAACAATTTTACAGGAAGGAATCATTTCGTGTCTCCTTTCCGAAAAAAATTATCTTGATCGTAACACACGGCAATTTGTTTCGAGTTGTTTACAATATTGTGACTCTGAAAAAAAGATCGAAAGCAAGTTATCCGAAGATGACCAGAATTGTTTGAAAGAACATTTGCATCAACAATTCGGTTTCAAAAAATTAGCCGGAGCAAACGGAATCTTCCGTAAAATTACTGAGCTTCGCAATGACATTAATCATTCGGGCATGGGAAATTCTGCTCAACCTTCCGATAAATTTCAAAAACTTCTGACGGAATACTTTGAAGAAATCAAAAAAATTTTCGTACTATTCAAATAACTCATCCTATTGAACCGAATAAAAGCAACATAAATTCGTTTTTAATTTTTTTGTAATTATTCAATAGATTTTTTGTCCACAAATTTTCGCAGAAAGACACCGATTTTTTGTCCGCAGATTTTCGCAGAGAGATGCCGATTTTTTTGTCCGCAGATTTTCGCAGAGAGACGTAAACTTTTTTTGTCCGCTGGTTACACAAATAGATGCCGTTTTTTTCTGCGAAAATCTGCGTAATCTGCGGACTTGTAATCAGAGGACGAAGATTCTACTGAATAATTACATTTTTTTCAACTTTTCATTTCACCTCTTGCACTCCATCAGAAAAAGTGTAAATTGGAGCAACAAATAGGAAAAACGTAAAAAAAATGACCAAGAACAGGTTTTTTCTGATGAAAATTTCCGATTTTTTTTTGAGAGAATTGTCTTTAAGTCATTTTTAAGCCTAGAGTTATGTTTGCATTGTTTAAAATGCCCCGATTTTTTTAGGGGATTGAAACATCTCATATCGTTTTCTTAGATATGCTTTTGTTTAAAATGCCCCGATTTTTTTAGGGGATTGAAACTGTCATATTTAATGTTACGGTTGTTCGGCTGTTTAAAATGCCCCGATTTTTTTAGGGGATTGAAACGCTCCGTAGGTTTATCTCAATCTTGTAACTGTTTAAAATGCCCCGATTTTTTTAGGGGATTGAAACAGGTGTTCTGGGGTTGTGAGATAATCAGGAGTTTAAAATGCCCCGATTTTTTTAGGGGATTGAAACGGTGTGAACGAGGTTGTTGCTCACAAAGACGTTTAAAATGCCCCGATTTTTTTAGGGGATTGAAACATTACCATACGTCAGGCTCGGCAACAGAATGTTTAAAATGCCCCGATTTTTTTAGGGGATTGAAACGGCGAGAATCGGCGGGTTACGTTGCCCATCGTTTAAAATGCCCCGATTTTTTTAGGGGATTGAAACCGGTCTGACAACATTCGTCAAAATGTTTCCGTTTAAAATGCCCCGATTTTTTTAGGGGATTGAAACTCTAACATTGCCATCATGCACTCGGCGCGAGTTTAAAATGCCCCGATTTTTTTAGGGGATTGAAACAAATTCGTAGGCAAGCCGTCCTTCGGTTTTGTTTAAAATGCCCCGATTTTTTTAGGGGATTGAAACATTAATACTGTCGCATCCATACTGTTGTTTGTTTAAAATGCCCCGATTTTTTTAGGGGATTGAAACACAATATAACTAACATTGAATTTTCCCTCAGTTTAAAATGCCCCGATTTTTTTAGGGGATTGAAACACTATTCGGATTTTTATCCTTTTGTCCGCCGTTTAAAATGCCCCGATTTTTTTAGGGGATTGAAACTCTCCCAAGTTGAACCGTAAAATGCTGATAGTTTAAAATGCCCCGATTTTTTTAGGGGATTGAAACGAACAACCGACAACGATTATTTCCGAGTTGGTTTAAAATGCCCCGATTTTTTTAGGGGATTGAAACGCTAGCGTAGCTATAGCAACGGTTGTGAAGGTTTAAAATGCCCCGATTTTTTTAGGGGATTGAAACAGCTGTGCGTGTCACGGCGTATGTGACGCCGTTTAAAATGCCCCGATTTTTTTAGGGGATTGAAACGCGTTGAGATCGTAAGTCTACTGCCATTTTGTTTAAAATGCCCCGATTTTTTTAGGGGATTGAAACGAATCACAGAGTACCTTGACCCAATTGTCGGTTTAAAATGCCCCGATTTTTTTAGGGGATTGAAACCGGCGGTCAATTTTCGCGGATGTCCGAATAGTTTAAAATGCCCCGATTTTTTTAGGGGATTGAAACTAAGACCTTGACCCAATTGTCGTAGTCAAGGTGTTTAAAATGCCCCGATTTTTTTAGGGGATTGAAACTTTTATTATCGTTCATAAACAATTCTATTTGTTTAAAATGCCCCGATTTTTTTAGG
>JAITBS010000152.1 GCA_031283515.1 Planctomycetaceae bacterium | reverse complement strand
GATGAATTAACAGGTTTAATTGGAGCGATTGCTCTTATGCGTCCGTCGAAGAGTGTCCGTGATATGGAGGTTCGATCAATCGCTAAGAAATTCAAGACTCCGGCGTTTGCATCAGGTTGTTCGCGAGACGTTATCCGACGCGGTGCAGAACTACTCGAATGGTCGCTCGACGAACTATTCGCCAATACGCTCGAAGCAATGAAAAGCGTTGATTTTGTCCAGTAAACAGAATTATAAAATTACGGGTCGAATGCAGGTACAAATTGCATGTATAAATAAAATTTTGCAATGTTCAGACGAGTTGACTTTACATGTGCTTGATCTGATAATCTGATAAACATTTGCCTATGTTGATATGTATCTTATTTTTTGTAACAAAAAATATTTAGCAGAGTTTTTATGTTGCTTAATGTTCTTTCGCCTTATTTTCCGTCGCGTTATTTTTCTCAATATGAGCCTGAAGAGAAAACGGGATTAGTATGTATTGGCGGCGTTTTGTCGATTAGTTGGCTTATTGACGCTTATTCGCATGGGATTTTTCCTTGGCCGATAAATGATCCTGATAGTGGTGAAATGATTTTGGCGTGGTTTTCGCCTAATCCGCGAGCGATATTTGAATACGAGCGATTTCATATTCCGAGTCGTCTTGAGCGATTGTATTATTCGGGGCGATTTCAGATTCGGTATGATTCTGATTTTGAAGGAGTTATACGAGGATGTAGTTCGGCTCAAGACCGTGAAAATGCGACATGGATTACGCCGCAGATAATTAACGCTTATATTAATTTGTACAAATTGGGTTTTGCTCATAGCGTTGAGGCGTGGTTTGAGGGGCGATTAGTTGGCGGAGTTTATGGCGTCGCGTTGGGTGGTCTTTTTGCGGCGGAGTCAATGTTTTATATTGAGCCGAATGCGTCGAAAGTCGCGCTAGTCGCGTTGATTCGTCATCTACAAGAGGTCGGTTTTACATTGATTGATATTCAGGAAATCACTCCCAACACGCAAAGATTCGGCGCTATTGAGATACAACGCGATTCATATTTACATCGTCTGCACAACGCCTTGCAATTATCAAATGTAAAATGGTAATGGTAATGACAACCAAAAATCCACCGTTGATTTTAGTAATGGTCAATGGAAAGCATTCGTGGGACACTTGCGGGGAGAAAAACGTGGGGCAGCAGTTGCCATGTTATAATTCTTGAAAAAATAGTTAGGTCAAATTTACGTTTTCCATCTTGCATTTGACGCCTTTACCGGTAAAAGCAATTGCCATCAAAACGACTTTGCCGTCAAGATACGCCTCGTAATATTTACGATCTCGGATTTGTTTCATTGCCTCGTCTAGTAAGAGGTCAAGTTTTTTTCGCGAGTGATATTTTATTTCGGCGACTACCGTCAAATCAGATTGTTTCCAAACCGCGTCAACTCGTCCGATATTTGTGAGAATCTCGCCGTGAATATCAAAGCCGAGTATTTTCATCAACAATAAAAACAACGAATGATAATAGGACTCGTTTTTAATATGTAATTTATACGGAATATTCGCAAGTAACATTTTTAAATTTTGTTCAAGTCCAGAAATGTCTCCGTCGCGTATTTGCTTTTGCATGTTGAAAATCAACGGTTGTAATTGCTCAACGGGATAATTACTGTACGAATTCAATAAATATTTCGTGAAAGATATTCGCACCTCCGAATTAGGAATATCGAGCGTGTAAAACGATTGCATTCGTATTGACGTTTTACGTTTAATTGTCAAATATCCCGTCTGAAACAATAGCGGTATTTCGCCAATATTAACGGGGTCATAACTGTCGAAAGAATTAGAATCAGTTTCGATTGATTCCAATACCGGTTTGAGTTGATTACGACCTTTAAGTATGTCAATCAGAAAAGTCGGCGTTCCCGTGCGAAACCAATAATTGTCAAATTTTCTTTTACTAAGAAATAACAACGTTGAAAACGGATTATAAACAAACGTCTCGCCGTCCCATGAATAACCGTTATACCAAATTCTGATTTCATCTAATAACTCGCTTCTGCTCAGATTATTTTGTTTGGCAACTTTATCAATATAATCAGTAAAATAATTTTCTAGTTCCTCCTGAGTGTAACCGCAGATCGAGGCATAATCCCAATCTAACGAAATATCATTCAGATTATTCAACGCAGAAAAAACAGAAACTCCCGAAAATTTTGAAACTCCAGTTAAAAATATAAAACGAATATGATCATCCGAAGCTTTCAACACCTGATAAAAATCATGAAGAATAATTTTGTTGGCGGTTAATGTTTCAATGTTCGATAAATGATCCGTAATAGGTTTATCGTATTCGTCAACTAATATTACGACTTGTTGTCCGGTGGATTGATGGATTTTCTGAATTAGTTCTCCAAATTGATAACTATAAGGCGCGTCCGACAACGACAAACTATATTTGTCTGCTATAGATTTTACAAAAGCAGTAAGCGATAATTCTAAATCGGCGGAAGTTTTGAAAGCGATATTTCCGAAATCTAATCTTATTACCGGATATTTTTGAGACCAATCCCATTTGTCGAATATAAAAAGTCCATCAAACAAATCTTTACTGCCGCTAAATAATTCATCCAATGCGCTCACCAACAACGACTTCCCAAATCGACGAGGACGAGACAAAAAATATATTCGTCCTGAAGTTATCATTTGGTGAATGTTTTCAGTTTTATCTACGTACAAGTAATTGTCTTTACGTAGAACGGAAAAAGACTGAATTCCGATAGGTAATTTTTTTCCCATACATTTTCGAAATAGTTTTGGTGTTATATTTTTGAGTTATTGTTTAATTAGGGTTATGGGTGATAGCAATCCGCTTTCTTTTAATTTGGAGTTTTTTGGTGGTCTATTTATTGTCCATGTTTTTCGTTGATTTTCGGGTAGGTTTGCGTCGTAAGCTAGACGGTTGAACCATGTGTTTGTTACATTGATTTGTAGGGTATTTGTTCCTGATTTGATTGTGTTTGTGATATCGATTCGATATGGGGGTGTCCAGAGAGTTTGTAATTTTTTGTTGTTAAGGGTGATGGCGGCGATCATTTCTACGCGACCCAAGTCGAGTGAGTAGTTGGCGTTTTTGTCTAGTGTTTCTATGTTGAAAGTAGTCGAGTATGTTGCAGTTCCTGAGAATGCTTTAGTTTCGGGCGGGAGGTCGAGATCTTTCCATGCTTTGAGTTCTTTGAGTTCGATTGGTTCGGCGACTCCCCAGCCTGATGGAAATGCGAGTGTCCAGGTGTTGGAAAGAGTTTCTATTTTATGTGGTGATTCTGTTTTATTTTGTTTTTGTTGGGGTGATGATTTTATAGATTTTCTGAATACGACAAAGCATGATTCGGCTCTTTCTAAATTGAATTGAATTGACGTGCGTCCGGTGTCGTGTTTGGTGATATTTGCGGGATAAATTTCTCCGTTGATTGGATTCCAGATTTCGGCGTTTTCGGAGTTATTGAAGCTCAATTCTCCTTTGAATCCGCGACCAACTGGCGAGCAGACGTAGTACCAATCGGCGTTTTCTGTTTTTCGGTGTAGCCACATTGTGTCTCCGATTATGTCTGGCGGAATATTTAGTGATTTGATTGCGTTATCGATTGACATTCCAGACAGAACTTTTCCTTTTCCGACTGTATGAATTTGTGTGGAGTTTAATTTATTTTCTGTTTTATTATTTTTGTTATTGTTTGTGATATTCCAGAGTTCTTTGACTGTGTTGTTGAATCGTTGTTGTGAATTTTCTCCTCCTGCCAGAGTTGCTAGACCTTCGGGCGGATTGCTGACGACAATTGCGCCGTTGCGGACTAGAGTGAGTAATTTCTCTAGTGTTTCTGGTGTCATTCTTTTATTATCTGGTATCCAGAGAATGCGGTAGGCGATACCTTCGGGCGTAATGATTTTTCCGTCGTGAACGGACAATCTGTTTAGTAGAATATCTGGGTTGCAGTAGTCGTATTTGTATCCTTTTGGGAATGGCGTGTTTTGATCAGGTTTATGATTGATTTCATCTCCGAGATACCAGAGTATATCGGACACGGGTTTTCCTCGTTCAAGCATGTAATTTAGTCGTGCGAGGTAGTTGGTGAATTCGGGCATATATTTCCACCAAGTTTGACCTCGTAGAAAGGGCGTACCGATTCGTGCTTCGCCGAAGGACGTACCGGGCGGCAAGGCGTCGATTCGCGGGTTGTGTGTGTAGGTGTGAAAGAGCAGATGTGTAACTCCTTCGATGCAATTTAGGTTTATGATTTCTTTTAGCATATTCCGATGTTCGTCCCAAGTCAGTTGAAAGGATGTCAGAGCTTCGGCGCCGAGTCGTGTTTTGCCGTAGAGGCGCATTGCGGATGCGGCGGGTTTTATTGGTTTGAAATTTAGCGAGCCGACGTTTGAATCTGATATTGGTTGCCAAAATTCCGTTTGTGGGACGTCGGCGTGTTTGTAGTATTCGAGGATATCTGCGGGAAAGATGTCTCCGGCGGCGGTCTCAAATGTAACTCCCAGACCTTTCGCGCGACCGAGTTCTGCCATGCGACCGTAATAATTATTGACGAATAGGTTATTGATAACGTTTTTCCAGTCGAGTAAAAATTTCGCGCTTGTTTCGTGGTCGTTGACAATGTATCCGAAGATGGCGGGCAACCAGAGTCGTAATGGGTAGTTGTGATGTTTTTGAAAGTTTTCTTCCATATTTTGGGTCCAGGTTTGTGTTTTGCATTCCCAGCTATCGAGGTGTATTCCTTTTAGCAAACCGTTTGCGAGGGTGGTGTTTGTGAGTCGCCCGATATAACTGTTGAAGTGTGTATTTGCGCCGTTGGAGTTGAGTTTATCGCATTCCCAGCCGGTGGCTTCGGGTGGTGCTGGTCCGTTTTTCATTCCGGTGTTGACATGACCGATGCGTAGGATTGTCCATTTTCCGGCGGGGATTTTCCAGGTTAGATTTCCTTGTTTATCTATTTGGTTTGAGAGGTCGATAATTTGATTTTGTTGGATAAAGGTTTTTGGCGATTGTTTGGGAGAATCGTTTGTTCGGACGATGCTGCGTAGTGTCCATCCGGCTTCGGCTTCCCAGTTATTTTTTCGTGCGGCGGAAAGCAGGCGGAGTGATTTGAGCGACATATTGTGTTTATTGGCGATTGAGATTCGGTAAGAAGTTGTGCCGTTTTCTGTATCTGGGCAGGCGAAGGAGATTGGTTGGTCGTCTTGCCAGTTGGCTTGTGGCATATTGACTTTTAGGAGTTCGAGTTTTTTGTTGTCGTGTGTGGTTGTGTGAATTTCGATTTTTATTCCGGGTTCGTAGCACCATGCGTGATTGAATCCGTTGATGCTTGAAAATTCAACTGTCCGAACAGTAACTGGGTTTTGAAAAGTTATTTCGAGCCAATGTGGATTATTTTCGGGTGAGGGTGGCAAGTTGCAGGGGTGGTTATTGGTGCCGGATAAAAATTCTTTCCAGGCGAAGTTAATGTTGCTTTTGACTGACAGAGGTTTGAGTGATTCTCTGGAGTCGTCTTGAGGTGTGGGAAAGGCGAGAGTTGCGATATCTTTGTAATCGCGCCAATTTTCGTGTGGTTGTGGGATTGGCAAGACTAATTTTTTCTGTTCGTCGATTTTTGTTGGGGGATTATTTTTTGTTGAGGGATTATTTTCGGGGTTATTATTTTCGGGGTTATTATTTTTTGAGTTATTGTTTTTTGAGTTATCATTTTTGGGGTTGATTTCGTTAAAGTTTTCGGTATCTGTTCGGCTATAGACTAGTCGTCTCATAGCGTTTTCTGGTTTAATCCAGGGACCGCCTGACATAGCCCATCCGGGCGAGTTGTGCATTGAGAATTTCAGACCGAGTCGTTGACATTCGGTGGCGGTGTGAAGAATTAAGTTTTCCCATTGTGGGCTGAGGCAGGTGATTTGTTTTTTCAATCCAGCCCATGCACCTCCGGTGTATCCGTGAAAGAGTTGAATTCCGGAGATTTTAGCGTCTGCGATAGCTTCGAGGTCTGCGGTGATTCCGTCTTTATCGACATTCCCGCCGAGAAAAAACATCAGTGTTTCGGGATAATAGAGTGACGTTGGAGATTTAAACATTTCGCAATCTTTTTCGTTGAAAGGTTGATTTAGTTCGAGAATGGACGGAGCAAAAGCTGGAACGACGGGATGTCGAGAGACTGCCAATTGAGTCGAAGAATCCGAAGATACAGAAACCAACGATGCAGAGTCTGACGATGTAGAATCTGAAGGTGTAGAAATCGGATTAGTTGAATCTGGAGTTTGTGTTTGTGCGTTTATTGTGGTTGTGTCGAGAAGCAAAGACAAAGCAAAGAGGTAAATTATTTTTTTCATATTTATTTTGAGGTTGTGCGAATTGTATTTTACAATTTGCGATTATTTTTTTTGGGAGAGAGTTATTTTTACTCAGTCGTCTTCGATTATCGAGCGACTA
Source organism: Planctomycetaceae bacterium (assembly GCA_031283515.1). GTDB lineage: Bacteria > Planctomycetota > Planctomycetia > Pirellulales > Thermoguttaceae > WRKP01. The sequence continues at coordinate 336 of JAITBS010000152.1, read as the reverse complement.
TATTTTGTAAACTTGAAGTAATATAAACAAAGTGAAATAAAATACAATATTGCCCTATATAATATATGACAGACTTTCAGATTTTCCCGTGTTAAAAATTAAACGCAGAAAACAAAAAATAAATACAGAAAACAAAGAAAAGTTTTATAAGATTCTACAAAGGTTTTGTCGGACTCTACAAAGGTTTTGTTGGGTTCTACGAAGATTCCGTTTGGTCCAACGAAGACTCCGTTTGGTCCAACGAAGACTCCGTTTGGTCCAACGAAGTCTCCGTTTGGTCCAACGAAGTCTCCGTTTGGTCCAACGAAGTCTCCGTTTGGTCCAACGAAGTCTCCG
>JAITBS010000006.1 GCA_031283515.1 Planctomycetaceae bacterium | reverse complement strand
TTTCACCGACGGAAAATTTGTTACGTCAAATGAAATTCCAACGTTGACGATTTAACGTTTTACTCATGTTTTTAATTTAGCCGGATGTTTAGGAACACCGGAGAAAGAATTTTATTATTCCGTGTCTGAACTCGTTTTTGCTCAAGGTTATACGTTGACACAATTATTTGTGGTTCTTTTCCTGGCGTGGGGAATCACCACTTTTTTTTACTGGCGGACGTTCACAACATTAACGTTTCGCCGGTTTATGATTTTGTTATTGTTGCGTTATATTTCTGTTGCGGCAGTTGTTTTTCTTCTTTTTCGACCAATGCTCCAATACACGAAAGAGCAAGTGCAACGAAAATCAATTGTGTTTGCAGTGGACACTTCGGCGTCAATGGGAATTTCCGACGGTGTTGGCGGTGCGGTGAATCAGGAAGAACAAGTGCAACTTCAGGTTCGTGTTGATCAGGTTAAAGACAAAATTAAATTGTGGTCAACAAAACTTGAAAAAGATTTTTTGCTCCATCTTCTTAAATTTTCTGATCAGGCAGTCAAGTTACCGGAAATTGGTTTGGCTCCGACACTTCAAGCCGAAGGAACTTCAACATCGCTTTCCGCCGGAATAAATGGTACAAATTCTATTATGGACGGCAAGAAAAAAATTCCGGCAAAAGAAATTGAAGCCTTATTTCTTTTTTCGGACGGTCAGAATAATACTGCACGTAATCCGGTTTTGGATGCACAAAAACTTGGGATTCCTGTTTATTCAATTGGAGTTGGAACGGGTTTAAAAAGCAGTTCTTCGTTTAAGGATCTTCAAATGAGCGATATTCGCGTGCCGGAACATTTAACGTACAACAATAAAGCCCGCATCACTGCCGGAGTTGATGCTGTTGGACTCGAAGGTAGAACCGTCAAGGTGATTCTCGAAGAAGACACAACATTTGCGGTTGAACCCGCTCGCGGTAAAAAAAACGAAACACCAATTGTTAATGAAACGGTTTCTTCGCCTAATACGGTAACGGCAAATAATCGGCGTAAAATAGGAGAACAAGATTTGATGTTGGATGCGATTGAAGGACAACAGGAGGTTGTGTTTGAATTTAAGCCGGAAAAAGTCGGACGGACTCTTTATATTGTGAGAACGGAACCGCTCGGTGATGAAGCGATCAAAGAAAATAATGAACGACAAATTGCTGCGTTGGTTGTTGAACCCGGAATGCGTGTTTTTTATCTTGAGGGAACGCTGCGTCCTGAGTACGGGGCTATTTCGCAACGTTATCTTGCGAAAGACCCTGATATTGAGTTTTGCGCCATGGTGCAGATTAAGCCGAACGTTTTTGAACAACAAACAAATATCGAAGGATTCAAATTAAAAGGACTTCCCAATGATCAGGAAACAATTGATTCGTTTGATGTTTTTATTATTGGTGATATTGACAGTTCCTATTTTAGAACGGAAATTCAGGAAATGTTTGTCAAACGGATTCGCAGCGGAGCCGGTCTCATTATGCTTGGCGGTTATCATTCGCTTGGTCCGGGCGGTTACGCCGGAACACCGATTGGCAAGGTGTTACCGGTCATTGTGGGAGACAGGGAAATCGGTCAGTTTTCCGAAGAATTTTTGCCGAAACTAACACCGGACGGTGTTTCAAGTAACATTTTTGCTAATATTTCCGGCTTTTTCCCGTCAACACTTGGTGCGGCGTCGAAAGAAGGATTACCGTTACTGACCGGTTGTACACGTATTCAAACGTCCAATCCGGCTGCAACAATTTTTGCAACATGCCCGAATGTTCGTGTTCCTGCTCCCGGCGGCGGAGAAATGGAGATGCCGGTTTTGGCAGCACAACCGGTTGATCAAGGGCGTACCGTTGTATTCACCGCCGACACAACACGGCGTTGGCAACAAGGACCGCGTGCTATGAATCAAGACACGCCGTTTATGCAATTTTGGGGACAATTAATTCGTTATGTTGCCGGTCGTGAAGGAGCGGTGGTTCGTGAAGCGGGAGTTTCGGCGTCTGTTGATAAGGCGTATTATGAACCGGAAGAATCCGTAACTATTTCCGCAACAGTAAAAAATGCCGACGGCGAAGGTTCGGAAAAGGCATCTGTTTCCGGTACAATTATTCGGTCTGACGGCAAACAGGATGAAGTCAAACTCGAAATCGTTCAGGGAACACCGGGAAAATACACCGGAATTTATGAACCGAAAACAATCGGACAACAAGAAATTAAAGTTGTTGCGAAAATAGACGGACTTGTTCTGAATGCTCCTGAAAAGATGATTATTGATGTAGGACGTCCCAATATGGAATTTGACCGGTTGGACTTGAATGAAGAATTGATGACAAAAATTGCCGACATTTCCGGCGGACGTTATTCACACATTACCACCGCCGACTTTTTAATTGACCAGTTGAATCGTGATGTAACAAAAAGAAAAGTAATTGAACAAATTCCTCTGGCTCCGCCGTTTTCATTTTGGGCAATTTTCGTTATTTTATTAACCATCGAATGGATATTACGCCGGCGTTATCACCTGAGATGATGATAAAAAATATGTAAAAATTATAAAAATCGTACCAAAACTTGTGTTACTAATAAACAACACCGAATCGAATTAACATAAACAATTGAGCAATAACTGTCTATGTTGTCCGCAGATTACACAGATTTTTGGAGATTATTTTTTGACAATTACGAAACAGAAAAAATAACAAAACAGATAAAAAGAAAGGTAATATATCAGTGGCATTTTTGTTTTTCGATTTTCACCCCGACAGGGGTGTGATTTTCATAACCGCAGGTCATCGACCTGCGGACTCGTACAACGAACAAACCTCTGTCTGAAAGACAGAATTTTAAAAATCGAAGGTGTGATTCTGATCGTTTAGTTTCGTCTTTCAGACGATGTTGAGGCGAAGTATTTACCGTAGGTCGCGCTTCGCTTGACCTACGGTTATGAAAATTCCACCCCTTCGGGGTGAAGAAGCAAAAATAATAATTCCACTGATATATTACGATTTATTTAATTGTTGAGTATATTACAATCGAAACATTTGTCATCCGCTTGCTGCACTATTCACTATCAACTAAGATTTTACCAGTCTTTTTCGACCGGAACCGTCTACATGAGTAAGGCTCGTAATTTTTCGCGTCTTTTATTGGTTTCCTGTTTCGATTCTGTTGGGTTTTATCTTGTTGTTATTCCTGATTTTATTTATCTTATTTTTGGTGACGATTCGTTACCCACACTGTTGGGATAGGCTATAATCCTAATACACTTTCAGGGCTTGTTAATTGGGAGGATTTAACCCGCCCCGTTGGGGCGGGTTATAATCTTAACGCCCTTTCAGGGCTACCTATTGTTGTTAACTACAAATATTCCACTGATA
>JAITBS010000001.1 GCA_031283515.1 Planctomycetaceae bacterium | reverse complement strand
ATGGTATCAAATATTGTTCATCCTCAATCCGATTCCGATGTTACATTTCCAATTACCTATACAGTGCATCATACATTTGGGCATGAGGTACCGCTGGAAATCTATGAAGATAAAATTGTTATCAACAGACCTACCATGTATTTTGAAGGAGTGGGAAACGTAGGTTCCAAAACGATATACTTTTCTAAAATAATTGCCGTACAAATAGATTGTTGTTATTTTCAGTTTGTCATTCCAGAGGAGATTCAATATAAAGAACCGGTGGTCGATGAAAATACAATCACATTTTCCTCAGAAGATGTTGAAGCGATGTATGGTTTGCAAATATTTATCGAAATGATAATATTTGAGCATAAAGACCCCAATATCGCAGCAATTACTCTCCTGAATGCTTTGGGAAGAAAAAAACAAAACGACGAAGAAAAATAAACATCAATCAAATAACTGCATGAAGTATAGAACCGAACCATTGCGGTTAAAATTCCATATACGGCACTATCAGCTTTCCGCTATTTATGATTTATTTTCTCAGGAAGGGGCATAGCGAGGTTTCGGAAATGGGATGTTGCGGTAATTGTTGTGTTGTCGTTTGAAAACGCAAAAACACCGTTCGGCATCGGACAAAATTCCACAAACGGATATTCCGAATCGGAAACCTCACACAACGCACGCGAAACCGAACGTCCCAAATAAATCCAACCCTCACGATATTCCGAAACAGTTAAAATAATTTTCGTTTTCTTTTTTTCGTCCCAAACCGCATTGTTAACCGAACACCGTAAATCCAAAGGAATTAAAACAATATCCGATTGTTTTTGAACTTCATCAAGTTGCGGAATCGTTATCTCCGATTTCAATTTGCCAATCTGAAGTGAAACAGTAATTTTTCCTTTCAAATCGGGTGTTGCGAAAAATGTCTTGGGAATACTAATCTGCGAAATCGTCAACTCAAACGAGTGTTTCCGCCGAAGTCCGTCAAACCACACTAACCAGTTTTCCACTTGTTCCTTGTTTAAACTGGTTATTCGAAGCGATGTCCTGCTTTTCGATTCAATAATATATTGATCCGCTATTTCCTTAACACGTTTCAAATCCGTTGCCGTTCGCACTTTGTAAACGGATTGATAAAATTTGTCATAATCATACCGTTCCCAGTCCGCAGCAATTTTTGTACGTTCTTCTTCCAGATTCTTAAATTGCGGATCATTTTTATTAAACGCCTTCAATTGACTATCAATCCGTTTCACTTTTTCAAAAAAAGCCGTCGCCGGAAGAAACGCCAAACCTTTTCGTTCATCTTCAATGATCTGCTCCCGTTCAGCACGAATTCCCTCAATAATCAACGCCTGTTCAGGATAATCGGTAAGAGTAATCGTTTCAAGAAAATGATCGTAAAGCCGTTTGGTTTCGGCAAAATCAGCAGAATGTTCCGTTGCTGTACGTAAATTCTTTAACGTTGTCTCTAAACGAAGAATCCGGTGTTTCATCGCCGCCAATTCTGTTAATGTATCAAGTTGTTCCTTTGTCGGTGCCGGTGTTTCCGTATAAAAATTGTTGATCACCTGATCAATTTTTTCCGGCAGTTCCGCGTGTTCAATCGTGTATTTCGCCGTCTCAAACGCCCATTCCGTTTCACGTATTGCAAGTTCTTGTTTTTTTTCCGATGCCAGTTGTTCTATTTCCGTAATATATTTTCGCGGAGTCCAGAATCCGCGATAATTGTTCAAAATAACTTCAACCTCTTCCCATTTATCTGCACGTTTGATATTCTCCTGAACAGACAAGAAATCTAAAAAATTCCTTTTGTTGCCGGCAGAACTTCTTAGAACAAAAAATGAAACAAATCCAATAACTAAAAAAATAATAATAACAATAATCGTATTCAATAACAACTTCTTTTCCTGTTTGGTAATTTTGATAATTTGTTCTGTTATTTTTTCTCCGAGTTCACCGCGATTAATTCCCCAAATATCACGGAGAGATTTATATTCGTTCAAAATTTTTCGCGCCGGCGTCTGACCTAACCGGACAACTTTTTCGTACATCATTTCATCGATCTTCCGCACACTCCAATAAATCGGACGGACAACAGAATCGGGATCAAAAATCGAAACGGAAAAAATTTCCGCCGTATCTTGTTTTCCGAATGTTTCAACAATAGATTGAATTTCCAGTTTCTGTTCTATTGCTGTCTGTTCTATTGCTGTCTGTTCTGTTGCGGTCTGTTCCATTGCCGAAGAATGTTCGGATAAATCCGATTTCGTCCAGACAACCGCTATCGGTTTGTCAATCCGGTTGCCGTCCGGTGAACGGCGGCGCAACTGGTCAAGAAAACGCCGAATTATTGCCGTTTGATCGGTTATTTTCGTACTGTCAATCAACAAGAGTAATGCATCACATTCGGTGAACCATTCTTTGATTTTTTCCGCTTGTTCCAAGTGATTTTGTTTCGAATAGTTTTGTTCCAAACGGCTTAATTCGGAACGATTTAATTCGGAACGATTTAATTCCAAATCATTCAGTTCACCGGAATAATCCAATGTTCGGATTTCCCACGCCATTCCGTTATTGAGCAACGAAAATTCAACCGTTGAAATTTCGTGTGGTAATTGGTTGTAATTGTTGCGGTTAATCAGAATAGAACCGTCTTTGGTTTTTTTGCCGTATTTTGTACAACAATCGAGAAAGGCTGTTTTTCCGGAATTTTTTGCTCCGAAAATTCCTAACCGGCGTTCTTTGAAACGCCTGTTTCGGATAAAGAGTGATTCATAAGTTCCAGCCAAGCGTGAATGTTCACCATCCCAGAGCCAAAGTTCTGTTTCGTGATGAATTCGGCCTTGATTGAAAAATTCCTGTAATTGTTGTTCGTTGTAGGAATTTTCACGGTTAAACCGGTTGTTTTCAAGAAAAGAATACAAAGGCTCTCGTAACATATTTTCTCAAAACAATAAAACGTAACCGTTTATATCCTTCTGCGGTTAAAAACAAAACAACCGATTACAATAAATCTGCCGGAAACAAGTTCTTTATCGGCGTCCGTAATTTGTTTGTGTTGCGGTGGTTGCGGGAAGAATAATTTCCATACCGGGCTGCAAGTCACGGGGACTGCGGAGTTTGTCCGAATTCATATCAATAATTTCCTGCCAACGTGAACTATCGCGTAACTGATTCGTCGCAATACGGAACACAGTGTCTTCCTCCTGAACAATATAACGTAACCCCGAAACAGAAATAGAACTCGTTGTCTTTTTTTCAGGTCGTTGTCCGCTTCTCGTAAACATTTCCGCGTAATTATTTTTTAGATAATCGACCGGCGGAATTTCAACAACAGTCCCTTCCGGTAATTTATAATCTGTTCCATATTTTTGCCGATTATATTCCGCCAAAGCCCGAAAAAGACGGCTTGTTCCGAAAAACCGGTCGCTAATTGTCATATAGGTATCATTTTTTTGTACGGTATATTGTTCGATAATTTCGGGAGAACGTTTAATTTCTTCCTCTATCCGTCGAAACACTTTTGCTTGTCTTTCATTGTTATTTATTGCGTTATTTATTGCGTTATTATTTGCGGTGTTCGACACAGACGGCAAACTCTCCGGTTGTACCGCGACCGGAGTATCCAGATTCAAGGAACGGTGATATGCCGGATTGGGTGTTGCTGTTTCAAATTTGGGAGCTGTTTCGAGCGGCGGAAGCGTTGTTGCCGCATCGGGTTGAGCATTACCGTTCGGCAGTAACGTAATCAACGGATTAGAAAGCGGATCCGACACATCAACCGGCATGGGTTGTGAAGGCAGCAAATCCGTTATATTTTGGACTGCTGATTTGGGATGATATCGAACGGCTCCGGTTGGAGCATGGGCATCCGAACCAAAACGAAGTTTCGGTTCCGAAGATTCCTGATTCCGAATTTCCCGAACCTGATTTTGTAACTGACTGCCGAGCGGCGGTTCCACCTTCGCCAGTTCCCTGTGTTGCGGTAATATCGTTGCGGATGAAATCGCCGCCGCTGAAGCAGTTCCTTCTGAATGTTGTGAATCTTTGGGAATTTCCAATACCGGTTCATTGTTTTTCGTAACCGTTTCCGTTTTCATTCCCATTTCGTTATTCGCAGCAGTATTTATTGCTGTTCCTGTACTCGGAACTGCCGCCGTAGTTGCCGTATTTGCCGTAGTTGCAGTATTGGCAGTATTTGAAATGAACGGGGTTGTTGGCGGTGGTTGAGTGAATGTCGGCGGTACGTAAGGAGTTGGTGTTCCTGATGCCGGCGGAGAAACCGTCAACGGTGCAGCAGCGGGTTGCGCAAATGTTACCGAATCAGTCGGAATCGCAAGCGGCGGCTCCGAAGGCGATAAAGGAGTTAAAGCAGAATCGGCAACATCCGTAAACGATTGGATTGTTCCTGATTTTGGAATTGCCGGAACGATTTCTTCTTTTTTTGTTGTAACAACAGGAATGATCGGTTCAACAGCCGGAGAAGGTATTGGTGTACTCATTTCCGGCGGAGTCGGAGCTTTGCTAAATCCGCCGGATAAAGAATCTGAGTTCGGTTGTTTGGGAATGTTCGGGCTTTGTTCAGAAGAAGGTTGCGAAAATGCAGAAAATTGTGATAAGGCTTGAACTTCGTCGTCGGATTTGGGAATCGCTAACGCCTGATCATTGGCAATTTTAGCATTTGAAGAAGAGGAGGAAAATGGGGAAGCAATAGTATCGGTTGCCGTAGGTTGCATTTTAAGCGGAGTGAGTTGTACTGTTTCGGCTGTAACCGGAACCGTCTCAGCCGGAACCGTCGTAGCCGGAACCGCCGTAGCCGGAACTGTCGGAACCGGAGTTGCCGGAATTTCTGTATTCGTAATTTCCAGAGGAGTAAGGTTTGGTGTTGCAGTTGCAGTTGAAGGGAAGGCTAATGACAATGCAACATCTTGTTTTTCATTTTGTGCGGCAGGAGATTCCAACGAAAACGGCAATTCCGGTGAAGCAGCCGTTTTTTCTGTAACGGACGGATTTGGTGGTGCGGCAGTTGAGGGAACAATCGGATCGGAAAAATTATTAACTGTTGTTTCTGACGAAAGCGTCTTCCAAGGATCAGCAGTTACGGGTTTGGCATTATCGGCATCTTTGTTTTTGATTGCGGCATCTTTTTCAGGTTTGGGAATATTTTTTTCTTGTTTCTGTTGTTTTTGTTCCTTAAACGGAGTTACAACGGATTCTTTTGGTGGTGAAACATCTTGTTTTTCAATTTGTTTTTC
>JAITBS010000532.1 GCA_031283515.1 Planctomycetaceae bacterium | reverse complement strand
ATTCGTAACGGCGGAATAATCCCGTGTGCACTTGGGTGTTCGCTTAAACGTTGGAGAAAACATTGAGTTGTTTGTCCGCCTTCGCCCGGAGCCAGTAACACAAATGGGCGTACAAGAATGAGTAATTCATGACGTTCTCGGTTTTTGAACGTTGTTTTGAAAGCCATTCCGAGATAGGGAATTTTCATCAAACCGGGGACACCGATATCACGATGTTTTACTTCTTCCCGAATCAAACCGCCGATAGCACTGACTTGACCGTCGGCGGCGACAACAGTTGTTGTTACGGTGCGAGTATCAATATCTTTCGAGAAAAAACTCATATTCCGGCTGCCGAGTGAGGAACCGGAATTATCCGTACCGAAAATAATTTCCTGTGTTTCACCGACTTGGGAATCTTCTTGAACAATTCGAATTGTTGTTGTTCGGTCGGCGTGGATGCGCGGTGTAATTAAAAGAGTTGTTCCGATATTCATTCGTTCCGCTTCGGGATCATACGAAGTATCAACAACCGGATTATTTCCTGTTGTTGTACTTTTACTCACCGAAACTGCGGTCAAAACGGTTGTTTCTTTTCCGATAAAAATTCGGGAGGCTTCGTTATCGGCAACACAAAGATTTGGAGTTGCCAGACTGACAACACGTCCGCTGTCTTGCATTGCCTGAATTCGTGCAAGAATATTATCGGAAACAGTTTGTAACACAATTGCCTTCGGATCAAGTCCGGCACCGCTGGGAATTAACGATGCGCCGGGATTCAAAATTTCCGTGAAGGTCGAACCATAACTATCTTCCAAAATACCGGTGGAATGTCCGCCCGAAATATTGCCGCTTTTGAAAAGCCAATCCAAACCAAACGATTCGTCATCCGTCAACCGAAGATCAAGTACCTTTACTTCCAGAAGAACTTGCGGTTGCGGTTTATCCAATTGCGCAACAAGTTTCGCAATCTCCTCAACCGCTTCGGGATCGGAAGAACGAATCATTAAATCGTTGGTTCCGCGAAACGCCGAAAGATAAATAATTCCCGGTTCACCGATTTTCATTTCTTCATCACTCGTCAATTGAGCAATCAGTTTTTCCGATTCAATTTCCGGTACAATATCTTCGACAATTTTGTTCGCACTAAGCGGATCAAGATTTTGACGTGATTGTTGTCTGTTATTCCGGCGTGAAGAAGTTGAACCATTTCTTCCGTAACTGCTGTTTGATGTTGATGAACGACTCGTACCTTGCTGCATGGATTGCACGCGATCGCTCAAACTTTCCATACGTTCCAACGCCCGTTCCATATCTTCGATTGGATCATTGTAATATTCGTCCGGCGGAGTCCAGACGACACGGTTTTTGAAAAGGCGTTGAATGGAATCTCCGACAGCGCGGGCATCAGGATACAATAACGTAACCACTTTTACGGCATCGTGACTGTGTGCCAGTAATCCTTTTCGGTATTCCTCGACGGTCATAATACTGATAATTCCGTTGGAATCTTTGCGGTACCACAAATTATTTGCCTGACAAACAGCACGAACAGCGTCTTCGCCGCTTATTTGTTCGAAATAGGTATTGATTGGTATGGCGGCTGCCTGACGGCTGACAACAATTTTCCATGATGCACCTTGACTTAATAATCGTGCAAATTCGAGCAAGGTCATTTCCTTGATATTGAGAACATCAATATCGGCGTTATTGATTCCGGTTATTTCGGAGTTTTTTGTATTGTCCGGTTTTGTATTTTCCGGCGAAGTTACGGAATGCGGCGGTAAGACCGGATAAGGCGGAGCCAAGATGGGTTCTTGTGCAGAAAGTCCTGTTCCGATAAGAAACGGCAGCGTAAGAAAAAAATGTTTCAGATAAAACATGGTTGTAAATTACCGTAATAATATGATTATCGTATAATATGTTTATCGGCGATATTACTGCGTGAACGGACTTCTACATGTTGCGGAGTAATTGTTTCGACAACGAGAAATAAAATTTCCGTATCATCTGTTCCGCGTGAGCTTGATGTTCTTCGATTGGGCAACAGATTACTCGGAACTTCAATAACATCACCTTCATGAACGTAATAAGTTTCCGAAGTACGTTGATTATTGGTTTTGGGAAGTCGAATTGCCGCGATGGATTTTTGATTTTTCAACATCAAAATACCAATAACCTGAATACCGGACGGCAACGAAGAAATATTTCGCGGAACACCAACATTTCCATCTGGAAACTTATATTGAAACGGATTATTGATAACCGGTTCGGGAATAGCAGGTTCGGAGACCGGCGAAGTTGGGGTTATTGTAGTTGTTGGGATTGCCGGAGTTGCCGGAACAGTTGGTTGGGCAATTTCGGTAGATGGTAACGTGCGTGGAACTTGGGGCGATAACTGATCCGAATTGAGATTTTGTAAATTTTGTGGAGTGGTTAAATTTGTTTCGTCAATTGGTAACGATTCCTGCATTGCGGCGGGAATAACATACCGGAAACGCGGATAAGCATTATTATCGACTGGAATTCGGCGAACCGGTTCGGAAGCCGCAACAAAAAGAGTTGTGTAAACGGCGAAAACACTGACAAGGAAAACTCTAAAATATCGAAGGTATTCAAGCACCGCATCACTCCTTACGACGATTAATCCGGTAACCCGAAATCGACATTCTGAAGACGGATTTTCGCAATCAACCGTACAATAAAAGGCTCATCTGAAGCAGGTCCCTCACCTCATTTCAGCAAGAAAATAATTATGTTAAAAAACCAAACAAGCACTAAAACTTGTACAATTGAAACTATCGGTATAATCACTAAAAAAAATACGATAACTTTTTTCAGCAGGAATAATCGGTAAAGTTTTTCCAAATTCTTTGACCTTTTACCGGTAACTGTCTATTTAACATAAAAAATAATGGGGTAATGAGGTTACGATTTATTTTCTACATTTTGCTACTGAGGTTGTTTTGTTTGGAAAATTAGGTTGAAAATGGGTTCATTGTTCACTACTTGTACCACAATAATTGTAACTGTTTAATAGGTAGTCAACCTTTCTCCGAAACGTTTTAAACAATACGGCGATAGCCGACTTGCCCCTGTTGACGGACGGAAATGAAAAACCAACTGTGTACAACACCATAACAAAACCAACCGTTGCGACCTTTCGGCGAAAGGTCGCCTACCTGTTAGTTGCCTACCTTGTAATTTCCAACTGTAAACAAATTCAAAAATAATTCCACTGAAATATTACTAGGAATTTTATTATTTTTCGTGTATTTTATTTGGATATTGGAATTTGAGGCAAGCATGTTTCCGCCCCCGATTTACAAATGAAACCGATTTGATACACTAAGAAAATCTTGATAATGATTTTGAAAACTTTATAAAAAAATTCAAAAAGGCGGCGTAGCTCAGTTGGTTAGAGCAGCGGAATCATAATCCGCGTGTCCGGGGTTCGAGTCCCTGCGCCGCTAGTGTAAAGGGAATAATATTGACGGATTACAGGTTTACTCCGTTGCAACTTCCTAAATTGCCGCTGATCATTCTTAAAAGTTGGCGGATTTTTATTTTCTCCCTTTCTATTTTATCTATTGTAACCCTGTCGGTAACAACTCCTACAGGCAGAGCGTACAAAATGGGTCATAAAACGTTTTGCAGAAATTATTTCAGAATTTAATTTATCTGGAAAAATTGAATTGTTATAAATAATCGTCAATCCCGAAATACATGAATCTGGAAATACAAATATTAAAATCACCCGAAGAATTTAAGCATATCCGTGAAGAATGGAACTCATTGATCGATCATTGTGTTTATCCCAATGTGTTTCTTCGTGCGGAATGGTTGCTTGCGTGGTGGAAATGGTTCGGAACTAAACTCGGAATATTTCACGTTTTAATTGTTCGTAATCAAGAGCAATTGATTGGCGGATTACCGTTGTTTCGTGAACAAAACGGAACATTAAAATTTCTTGGTTTCGACGGTGTCACTTGTCCCGAATATCTTGGTCTTGTTGTTGAAACAGAATATTTGGAACAAACCGCACAAGAATTGACGCAATTTCTTATTCGTCAAAAAAATTGGACGCGGCTTTATTTTGAAGACTACGCCGTCGAAGATACGGGAACCTCACGCTTTGTCGAAATACTTAAACAACAATTGCCAACTTGGGAACGTGTCGGAGAAGGGCGTTATCATATTCCGTTGCCGGAATCGTACGATGCCTATTTAATGACTCGCGGTCAGAATAATCGTTATAAAAAACGTAAGGAATTGAAAAAAGCAATTGAAGAATATCATGCTCATCTTGTAGAACCGGAAATTTCGGAGATTGATCGGTGTTTTTCGGAGTTGCGGCGGCTTGGAATTGCATCGCTGGAGCATAAAACATTGCCGCCGTTGGCGCGTGAAGATTTTTCGGCGTTGGTTTATGATTTGATTGTCGAACTTCTTCCACGCAAGGAGTTCAGAATTTTCATGCTTTATTACGATGATAAACCGGTTGCGTTCAAATTAGGTTTCGTTTACGCCGGCAAGTTTTATGATTACTTAACAGGTTTTGATCCGAACTTGCCCGGACGTACCGGCAATCTTGTTATCCATTTTATTCTGATGCGGCTGATTGAGGAAGGGTTTCGGGAATTTGATTTTCTGCGCGGTTTGGAGGATTACAAAACGCATTGGACAGAACACTTGCGGCAAACTCAAACAATTATTGTCTTCCGCCGTTACGGACTCGCCTATTACAAAACAAAACTCGTCGAAAATGTCCTAAGACC
>JAITBS010000654.1 GCA_031283515.1 Planctomycetaceae bacterium | reverse complement strand
TTCTTGTTGCCAATGTTCCATCTCCAAGCCGGAACTCTTCATCAACTTAAAATACGATTCTATCTTCCAACGCCAATAATACCATAACGCAATTAAACCCGCCGGCACTTGACTCGAATGAACATTCGTCAGCAAATACCACACGCTGATAATCTTATGTGTCTCCTTGTTACGAATACGACTCACAACCAAGCGTAACGAAATAGGCTTACCCTGAATTCTTCTATTCTTGCCCTTAACCGTATGACTAGCGGTCAAGTACAAGGGTTCGTGGGACACTTTTTCTGACGAGTTTTGTCATTGAGTGTCCCACGAACCCTTGTACTTGACCTTTAATTTCTTATCAACGCATCGTCACGGTCAACAGGAATTGTATTTTTTAACGCAACATATAGACCAGTTTGTTAATCAGATTCTTGGTATTGCTGACACGTTATTGGAAATAGTGAATGTAAAAAGTTTACATTTACCGTTTCCGTTATCAATACCTATGTCCGATATTGATGAGTTGAAACGAGCGTTTGGAGTTAAAACGCAATATTATCTTACCAAACCAGCCAAGGTAACTGGCATTTGAAATTCAGCGAGCAAGGGAAACAAAAAACCTTGTATTTAAGTAAACATTTTACTGCATCAGCGGCGGAACGTGCATCGCGAATAGTTACGGAGATCATCGCTTGCCGTGATCGATGTGATAGTTTGCCGGTCGATTTGTTGTATCGAATTAGTGATCTTTCTTCACGTGTTCGGGACAGTCTTGAACGTTTCGGTATGACGTTGAAAGAATTATTCGAATGCCATGAGAAGACAAAAACGTTGCAATAAAAAATCAGACCACATTAACTTCTATACACATTTTCAATTTCCACTGACGGAGAGTTTGTTTTCAACTTTATCGATTCCCGGTTCGAGAAGGAGAAGTTGTTTCATAATTTTACGTTCACGTTCTGAAGAAACGGTTCCGGTCAGAGTTGCAACATTTCCCTGTGATGTATTTTCCAACTTCACGCCGATTTGTTCGGGAAGTATATGAAGACTTGGTAATCGGGTTATTCGGGTTTGAAATTCTGTTGTCCGGTGATTAACTTCCATTGGGGAAAACGCAACATCGGCTTGAGTTACTGCTCGAACTGTTCGCCCGTTACTTGATGAATTTCGTCCTGATACAGACCGTGATGTCATTGACCGGCTTGATGTCATACGGGACGATGTTGCTCGAGTGGAGGAGGTTGCTGTTGTTGTTCTTTTATTGTTCGTTGACGTTTGCCGATCACTGAATACTTCTTCTCTGCCAATAAACGGAGTAGAACTATCACGACCAATAAATGTTTGTGATGTGGTGTCCTGAAAACCTTGAAATGTCGGTGTATTAGTTGTTGACCCCAAATCCGAACTTGTCGAGCCGCTATCCGAATTTATAGAACTACTGTTGCTGTTACTGCTATTGTTATTACCAGCATTTCCGCCACTTCCGGTATTCCCACTGCCGCCGGTATTTCCAATATTTCCGATGTTTCCGCCACCGATATTACCGAGATTGCCAAGGTCTTGTGCCGAAACACAAACCGATAACTCCAAAATGAAAACACAAACAGTCAGTATTCGAAAAAAAGAACTTGTCATAATTATAATCCTTTCTGGTTTGTCTGAATCGTCATAAATTACTCCGATAATGATTATACTCCTGAAAGTACTGATTGTAATGGTTAGGTAAAAAAGATTTAACCAAATTTTAAGAGAAATTCTAAAAAAGTATTTCAATTATAATTTTTTTGTTTATGATCTTGTACGGTCATTTTTTGTAAAAAAGTTGCCGGAGAGATTGTTTGAAGTAAAAGTAGTCTATTTTTACATGTTTCTGTTTTTTTGTTATAACCCCGAATAAATCCGATGAAAAAATTTGTAATTTTGTTTGCACTTGTTGTTCTGATTTTGACTGCAAAATTTGTTTCGGCTCAATCACCGTTAAATGTTCGCGAATTTGGAGCGGTTGGCGATGGTAAAACGGATGACACTGCCGCGTTTCAAAAAGCACTGGATGCGGCGGCAACTTCTGATTCACAGGTTGTTTCTGTTCCGCGTGGTAATTACCGTTTCGAAGGTTCTTTGGAAGTGCCGGTTGGTGTAACACTTAAAGGCGTTTGGGAATCTGTGCCGGCTCATATCGGGATTCGGAATAAAGGACAGGTCCGACCAACCGATGACGGGACAACATTTCTCGTAACAGGCGGACAAGGACAAATCAATGACACTCCGTTTTTAACTCTCAACACCAATAGTACACTCAAAGGTATTTGTATCTATTATCCCGATCAAAAAGAAGATGATGTGCCCACCGAATATCCCTGGACAATCGCAATGCGCGGCAAAAATCCGGCAATTCTCGATTGCGAACTTTTGAATCCCTATCAGGCAATTGACGCAACAAAAAATGAACGGCATCTGATTCGAAATATTAGCGGTCAACCTTTGCGTCTTGGTATTTATGTTGATTCGATTTATGATATTGGGCGTATTGAAAATGTTCATTTTAATCCGTGGTGGAGTATGAAACCGAAATTGTTCCGCTGGCAAATGGAAAACGGTGAAGCGTTTGTTTTTGGGCGTTCCGATTGGCAGTATGTTCACAACACGTTTTGTTTTGGTTACAACATTGGTTATCGTTTTATCGAAACAAAAAGTGGTGTTTGCAATGGTAATTTTCTGGGGATTGGAGCGGATGATTGTTACACGGCGGTTGTTGTTGATCAATCGGCTCCAATGGGTTTGCTCATTACCAACGGTGAATTTGTTTCGTTTCATGGACTGGAACCGACAATGGTTCGTGTTGGTAACAAAAATCGTGGCGTTATTCGATTTTCCAATTGTGCATTTTGGGGACCATGCCGTCAGATTGCGGCTGTGGAGGGTTTGGGAACGATTGGTTTTTCAGACTGTACGTTTGTACAATGGGGTTTCAAAGACAAGGAAGGCGGAAAACCAAATGAAAAAGAACAAATTGAAATATCGGCTATTCAAGTTCTTGGTGGTAACTTGATTCTTCGTGGTTGTGAATTTCAAGACAAGAAACCACAGATATTTCTTGGTGAAAATGTTAAAAAGGCAATTGTTACGGGAAATCTGATTCGAGGGCAAGAACGAATCGAAAATAAATCTGGAGAAAAACCGGAAATTATTATTCGTGACAATGCTTCAGGAAATTGAAGATTATTACCGAACTCAGCGCATAAAAAAAAGCTCGCCGCTGGGACGAGCATGAGGATACTTAAAAGCATTACCTCGCACAATGAATGTCATTTACTAAGATTTGTAAAGGACAATCGTTGTTCG
>JAITBS010000631.1 GCA_031283515.1 Planctomycetaceae bacterium | reverse complement strand
CGGGCAATTTTGGGTATTGTGAAAACAGCCCGGCTTTGGGGAACTGTATTGCACTCTGTTGGGAACTCCTCAATATCAGTCAAAGAATTGGTCAATGTCGAAAAAGTAACAGGAATAGGATTCAATAATTCTTCCTGTTGGTCAAAATCAAATTGTTGTTTAACAGACGAAATAGATTGAACTGTTTCACTTTTCTTTTCCTCCAAAGAATTGCGAACCACGAAAAAAGGATCATTCTGAAATGTTTCTTTAAATTCCTGTTTAAGTTTTTCAGAACTCACGGCTAAGATCATTGAGTTATCCGTTTGTTGTAGTCGGTAGATTTGTTTTTGGGTGAAGGGGTTCTCTGTTGGAATCGGATATATTTCCGTTTGGAGATTGGAATTGGCGGATATGGCGGAATTGGCGGAATTGGCAGGCATATTCCGGTGATTGCGGCGAGCAATCCGCATGGCAACACGATCAACCACCTCACTAAAATCTTCCCGAACCACCTCACGAATATTTTTAACTTGATATCCGGTTCTCTTAACCGCTTCCGCGTTAATTCCGGCAGATTCGGAAACATATCCGGCAAAAGCGATTGTTTGTTCAAAATTACTGTCGGCAATCTTGCCAAGTGTTGTCGCAAAAAGTTTGGCAAGAAAATCAACCCCAAGATGATCAATCCGAACAAAAACATCCAAATCACAAATAATAATCGGCTCATTATTGGCGTCCCGCATCATACGGCTGCGGAAAAAAAGAACGACCTCGCCATCGTAAGACCTCACCAGAAAAGGACCCTTGTATAAACCCTTCGCATAAACAACACAAAGATCCTTCGTACGATAAACAACTTCAACAATTGCACTCGTTCCGGTTGTTTCTTTCATCAGATATTGATCTTTGTCCAATTCCTGAAATGAAATTTGAGTTACGCCCAGTTTTTCCCAAAAACCAACAACAAGATCAGGATGTTCCGAAAGGAATTGAAACATCTCCGGATCAGCATAAATTTTCTGCTGAGGCATCCGGTGAAACAACGAGTGTTCCGAAACAACATGGTTAATTTTTAATTTGGTTTGCGGAGCAAGAGAATCCCAAGAATTTTTTTTCAAAGAATCCTGAACCTCTTGTTCCTGATTCGGAACAACTATTGGTCTTTTCAAACGTGAATCTTTATTTTCTTTTCTCGTAACAGTTGTTTTTTCATTGTCTTCCTGTCCCCATGTTGCGGGAATAGGTACAAAAAGAAGAAGAACAGACAGTATAACCGCCCAGATCAACAACAAGAATTGCATTTTTTCTTTACAATAGACCATTTTATTCATTTTACAGCATTCAACACAATTCGGCGGCGTTGATGTTCTAGTCATAAATCAATCACGCCCCAGAATCATAGGGAACGCAAAATGGATAAAACAAAAAGAATAAACAAAATTTTGAGATTTTGTCGAATCAAAACTACCTTTGATCATCGGCTAAGTAAAATCATTTGATCAAGATTTCTTTCATGTTCGATATTTTCTAATTTTTCCTCTTGTTAGGCATGTTTGCTCTTGAATGTTTTTCGGTTTTTTGTCACTATACATATATTATGGTTGATAGTTTGCCCCTAGGAGATTTTGAGGGAGTTATTTTGTTTATCCGTGAGGTTGTGTTGGTGTTTTGTAGTCCTTAACGGTTAGACACTTTTTATTCCTGTGTTGGGGTTAATCGAACCTAGAGAGTGCATTTCCTTTGATTTTGAATTAATGACGAATTAGTTTTGAATGAGTTATGAAATTTTTCCATTTAATTTTATTGCCGTTTGATTTGTTGGGGCAGGTTATTTTCATAACCGGAATATTCCTGTGGCAAGTTATTGGTAAATTGTTCCTTTCTCCGTGGGGACTTATTGTTCCTTTAACCCTTCTTTCGGTATTGTTCCTTTTTTCGCAACTGACTCAAACTTCGCGTCAAATTGCAGCGAGTTATGCGAAGGAGTTGGAATTTTGTGAGGAGTCGAAAATTCCGATGTTTGTTGGGCATCTTGTCCGGCTTGGTGAATTTGGTATTCCGGCTCTGGTGCAAGGGCTATGCTCCTCACGCGAACCGGTTTTCCTTGCGTGCCGTAATACCTTGCAACACGAAATGGCACGATGGGAACAATTACCTGCCTCCGAACGTCTTCGGTATTACCGTTTTTTTTCCGCAGCGATGCTCGACAACGCAACAAAATTCCGAACAACCGCCCAAACAGAAGCCAAAGTGTTTACTCAACAAATATTACGAAATCTTGTTGTTTCTCGGCAACACGATTTATCGGATTCGCGTTTGGTAACACGTAATTGTGAACAACTTCTTGCTCTTATTGAAACACCGCCGACAAAAAGATTGCTTTCGAATCATTCAGTTCATTCGGTTGATTCTGCCGATACTTCTGTGGAAAAAACGGCTCGATTTAGTCGCGGGGGATTGGATACGGCTTTGATGACAGCTCAAGGAAGACCATTCCGTTCTGATATTTCGGATGATTTTCGGCAAGGAACAGATATTGCCGGACAAGAATCCGGTGATATGTTTGCCGTAAGCCGGTCTGAACGCCTCTACGCTTATCACCAATCACCATTGTTTCAAAAACAATTTGGAACATCTTCCCAAAATCTTGAACCGAGATTATTACCAGACCGCATGTTACCGAATCCGCAGTTGCCGGATCAAAAAGTTCCCGATGCGGACGGTTCAGAGGATACTTCAACAGAGATGTTGGCGTCAATGACTCCTTCTCCTTTTTCCGGTTCTTCTTCGGTGATAGGAAAATTGCCGGAATCTTTGTTGGTGAAACCGGAAAGTAAAATTGCTCAAAATAGGCGTTTACTTCCCCAAGACATTTCCCGAAATATTCCTGACAAACAAGATTCAACTTATTATTTACCGGCGGAATCTGATTTTTTAGAAGACTCGGAACATTCACTTCCGTGGGAACTTCGTGAAATAACACTGGAAAAAATTTCAAATCTTTCTTCGGTGCGGCTGATGCGATTACTCCATCATCCTGATGAGCGGTATGTTTCGGAAGCCCGTAAAACACTTATTGCGCGGGATGGATTTCAGGATATTCATTTGAAACTGGCTTACCGTTTGTACCATCCGGTTGCGTCGGTTCGGATGGGGCTTATTTCCATGTTACCGAATACGCATGGTATTCGTTCGGAGGTTTGGCTTTCTGCACTTCTGGCAGACCCCGACAATGATATACGTTACCGAGCGGCTTCGTTTCTGGCAACTGCCAACGATCCGGAAATACAACGGATTGTCATTGACAAGGGCAAACGCGATCCCGATACTCGAATTGTCAATTTAGCCGACCAACTTCTTGAACAACAACGTCATCGGATTCGGCGTTGATCTTCTACAAAAGCACGGATTAACGGATTAGTTGTCAACAAATTTTGTAAAAATACACCTGAGTTTTGCGAAAACACACCTGAGTTTTGCGAAAACACACGTGAGTTTTGCGAAAACACACGTGAGTTTTGTGAAAACACACGTGAGTTTTGTGAAAACACACGTGAGTTTTGCGAAAACACACGTGAGTTTTGTGAAAAATCACGTGATATTTGTGAAAAATCACGTGATATTGCTCCAATAACGCCCGTTATTGCCCCAATAACGCCCGTTATTGCTCCAATAACACCCGTTATTGCTCTAATAACACCCGTTATTGCCCTAAAAACACCCGTTTTTTCCCAAATGACTCGAGTCATTTCCCCAATGACTCGAGTCATTTCCTCAATGACTCCCGTCATTTCCTCAAAAACACCCGTTATTTTCCCAAACACACTCGTTTTTTTGTTCGCAAGCGGAATTTTAATCAGGTGTTGATAATTCCGCTTGCGGCACTAATTCACTCTTTTGTTATCAATCAGGTTTTTGATAACCATTCATGCTAACAATGAAGAGTTAGGCAATATTTCGCCGAAACGTTTTAAACAATACAATACAACACAATACAATACGGCGTACTTGCCGACTTGCCCTTGTTGCCGACAACTTTCAAAAATTAGCAACAACAAGTATCATTGTTTTTCTTCGTTTTTCTTCTGCCCCCTTGGAAAAACACACAATTTTATTAGAATTAGGGGAGTTCTCTTTTTTATTCGTTAAGGTAAAAAGTAAAAGTAAGGAGTCTTATTGTGATAGTTGCCGCATCCACTTCGTGTGTTACGACCATGTCGTTGCAAGATATTTTGGATCGTCTCGCCGACCTGGAGTACACCAATGTGGAATTGGTTATTGGGGAACAACAACCCATTCTTATTTCTGAATTGGTTGCTCAATACGATTCAATTATTCATACTTGCCGAACTTCTCGCCGGATTACGCCGGTGGCGATTTATTTTGAACCGGACCCCACCACTCCAAATTATCTGGAACTCTTCAAAGCGGCATGTCAACTCGCTAAAGCAATCAAAATTGTAGTGATGACGGTTCGTGCTTCTATTCCCGGCACTCCGTTCAACGAAGAATATGAACGTCTTCGTAATCTGGTACATATTGCAATGAGTCATGGTGTTGTTGTTGGGTTGCAGACGGAAATCGGGCGAATGACGGAAATGCCGGATACGCTTGAAAGTCTTTGTAAAAGTATCAAAGGATTGGGAGTAACACTTGATCCGAGTCATTACATTTTCAATCAGTCCAAGCCTAAAGATTACGAATCCATCTTAAATTATGTTTGTCATGTCCGCTTACGCGATACAACTCCAACTCAGTTTCAAGTTCGAATCGGTCAGGGGATTCTCGAATTTGGACGCTTGGTGATTCAGTTGAGCAAGGCAGATTATCACCGAACTCTTTGTGTTGATCTTGCACAACTTCCCGATGTCGATTCAATGGCTGAATTACGAAAAATGCGATTGTTGCTGGAAAGTTTGCTCTAACATTCCAGTCCGCAGATTAATGCTGATTCGTCCGCCGATAACACCGATTCGTCCGTAGAAACGCTGATTCGTCCGCCGATGACGCTGATTAACGTAGAAAATAATTTGCGAAAATCTGCGTCATCTGCGGACTGATAAAACTTATGAATAATCTTCCTTTAATTCTGGCTAGTCAATCACCGCGCCGACAACAACTGCTTACCGATGCAGGTTTTACATTTGAAGTCCGACCGCCGGATGCTGATGTTGAGGATGATCGGTTACCTGAAGAGACTCCTGAACATTATGTCAACCGTCTTGCAATTCAAAAGGCAAATAATGTTGCTGCGATATTGGAACAGGGACTGATTATTGCTTGTGATACGGTTGTTCTCTGTGAAGATCGGATTCTCGAAAAACCAACAGATCGGAACAACGCCCGTCAAATGCTCCAATTTTCGCGTGGCCGGATACAATGGGTACTCAGCGGGCTTTGCCTTTTAGCGAAGAGATTTCCCGAACATAACGGAACAACAATGGTCGGAACAGACAAAACAATATTGTTGATGCAACCGATTACCGATTCGGAAATCGAGAATTATCTTGACAGTGGTTTATGGTATGGTAAATCCGGAGCGTTTGGTTATCAAGACCGTCATGATTGGCTTTCCATTATTGAGGGCAGTGAATCTAATATTGTTGGTTTGCCAATGGAACTCCTCCATCAAATGCTCGGAAACATAAACTCTAAACAGATTCTTAATATGAAAACAAATTGAAGCACTATTTCGTAATTATGCGGGATTAAGAGGAAAAAACAAAATATAGCAAGATAATGTGTAATCTATCAGTGGAATAATTATTTTTGATTCTTCACCCCGAAGTGGGTGATATTTTCATAACCGTAGGTCAAGCGCAGCACGACCTACGGTCAACATCTCTCCTCAACATCGTCTGAAAGACGAAACTAAACGATCTGAATTACACATTCGATTTTTAAAATTCTGTCTTTCAGACAGAGGTTTGTTCGTTGTACGAGTCCGCAGGTCGAGGACCTGCGGTTATGAAAATCACACCCCTTGCGGGGTGAAAATCGAAAAACAAAAATTCCACTGATATATTACGATAATGTGTAATTATGTTGTTATTTATCCAAAACCTGTTTTGCGAGACGATAAAGGTTTTCGACAGTAAAACCGAAATGTTTCATTAACACACCAGCCGGTGCACTGGCACCGAAAGCGGTCATACCAAGAAATAAACCATTCTCACCGAGATATTGACGCCAACCTTGTTCGATTCCGAGTTCCACACCGATACGGTTTTTCACCGTCGGCGGCAAAACTTCGTTGCGATATTCTGCGGGTTGCTGCTCAAATAATTCGAAACAGGGAATACTGACAACACGTGTCTTAATTCCTTCGGCGGTTAGTTTTTCCCAAACCTCCAGACAAAGTCCAACTTCGCTGCCGGTTGCTAACAGAATAATTTGTGGGACAGAATTTCCTGGTTCTTTAGCAAGAATATAAGCCCCTTTGGCGGTTCCTTCAGCAGAGCCGAATATTGTACGGTCAATAGTCGGCAGATTTTGCCGTGTGAAAACCAGAACGGCGGGTGTTTCTTTCAACTGCACTGCCGCTTTGTACGACTCGCTCACTTCATTGGCGTCGGCAGGACGAAACACGGCAACATTCGGAATTGCCCGCAGTGAAGCCAGATGTTCAATTGGTTGATGAGTTGGTCCGTCCTCGCCAACACCAATAGAATCATGCGTGAAAATATACATTGCCGGAATTTTCATCAAAGCACTAAGCCGAATCGCCGGACGAAGATAATCCGCAAACACAAAAAATGTTGCACAATAAGCCCGTAATCCCGACAATGTAAGACCATTGGTTATTGCTCCCATTGCGTGTTCCCGAATACCATAATGAAAATTACGTCCTGCCGGAGTTTCCTGACTAAATTCACCGGCACCGAGAAAGGTCAAATCGGATTTATTCGACGGTGCCAGGTCTGCCGAACCGCCAAGTATCCACGGTAACTTACTTGCCAATTGATTAAGAACTTTGCCGGAAGAAACACGGCTTGCCATTCCTTTCGGATCTGTTGGAAACGGTTTCATTTCTGTATTCCAATTGTCTGGGAGTTCACCTGCGGCGATTTTAGTAAGTTCTTCGGCTTGTTCTTTGAATTGTTGGCGGTATTCCTCGAATTGTTTATTCCATTCGGTTTGTAACTGGGCACCGCGTTGACCGATTCCGTCCGCGAATATTTGATAGACTTCCGGTTCGACCACAAATTTTTTCTCAGGATCAAATCCATAGATTTTTTTCGTTGCTTTTACTTCGTCTTCGCCAAGCGGAGCACCATGGGCTTCGTGAGAACCGGCTAACTTGGGAGAACCAAAACCGATTTGGCTCTTCACTATCACCAATGTCGGTTTATCTTCTGTTTTTCGGAATATTGCAACTGCTTGACGCAATGCCGGTAAATCGTTCACATCGTCAACATGGAGCACATTCCAACCGTAAGCCTCGAAACGTTTACCAACATCTTCGGTAAACGCTAAATCGGTGCTGCCTTCGATGGTAATTTTGTTGTCATCGTAAAACCAACAGAGATTGGAAAGTTTGAGATGTCCGGCAAGCGACGCTGCTTCTGCACTGACTCCTTCCATCATATCGCCGTCGCCGCAAACGGCAAATACATTGGAATCGAACAATTTATGTGCTGAACTGTTGTACCGTCCGGCAAACCATTTGACTGCGATTGCCATTCCGACACTGGCGGCGACACCGGCACCGAGCGGTCCTGTAGTAACTTCAACACCGGAAACATGACCATATTCAGGATGACCGGCGCAACGGCTACCGAATTGTCGGAAATTTTTGATGTCGTCCAAAGAAACTGCTGGTTCTGAGGTTGGTTTGCGTTGGGTGTTTAACTGCTTTACTCCCGAAAGATGTAGTAACGAATAAATCAACATGGAAGCATGACCTACCGAAAGAACAAAACGATCACGGCCAAGCCATGCGGGATTAGCCGGATTGTATTTCAACACTTCATTGAACAGAAAATAACCGAGTGGTGCGAGTGCCATTGGAGTTCCCGGATGTCCGCTGTTGGCTTGTTGTACGGCTTCCATTGAAAGTGTTCGGATGGTGTCAATGGCTTTTTTTTCTGATAAAGTCATCGAAAGCGTCATAAGGTAATTTCCTGTTATAAAAAGGATTAAGGATTATTGACATGAGGGAATGTTGGTATTATAGTTTTTTTCTATTTAGTTGCAAGTAGTTCTGCTTGCTTTGTTGTACTAATGGTGTAAGGTAGAATATTGATAGGACGCAACCGGAGTTATTGCCGTGTACCTATTTTTGAAACTATCATTCTGCCGAAGCGGTGTTCAATATTTTTGGATAAGAAGGTAATTACATTCCAATACAAGAAACGAATCATGTTTTTTCCACGAAGTCAGTTTAAGCCGGTGTTGATTCTTTTTTATGTTGTTGTTGTAACTTCTATTTGGAAGTATTTTTCAATTCCGATTGTAACGGATTCATTCAATAACAACGGAACAATTCTTTTTTGGCTTGGAACTTATCCTCTTATTGGTTCATTTCTATTATTTGGAGTGATACCGATGGGAATTGTCCGGTACGTATTTTGTGAAGATCTTGGGGATTACGGACTTCGGTTTGGGGTTCCGTTGCGTACTGTTCGTTCGTTCCTGATAGCGGCTCCGGTTGTCATTTTCATTGCGGTTTTAACTGGTCACGATGCGTCCTTTTTTGATATTTATCCTCTGAACGAAGCAATTCGTCCACAAAATGCACGAATTGATTATTTATTGTTTGCGGTACATACGGTGATTTATTTGGGGTATTATTTTGGTTGGGAATTTTTGTTTCGTGGTTTTTTACAACATGGTCTTTCAGAGCGGTGTGGGGTACCGACGGCAATTCTGGTTCAGACATTAGCCTCGACCATGCTTCATTATGGTCATCCTGGCAGTGAGGTATTCGGATCGATTATTGCTGGTTTAGCGTGGGGAATTCTTGCCATCCGAACTCGTTCTATTCTTTCCGGTTTTGCTCAACACGCCTTACTTGGAATCGTACTCGATTGGACATTAATCTTTACCCGATAAACTTGGTACACTGAGATATTACTTATTTTGTAACTATTCGGTGAAAATGTTATTCACGCTGAAAGGGCGGCATTTTCATAACCGTAGGTCAAATGAGTAGTTGATAGTGGAGAGTGGAGAGTTCGCAGGCGGAATAATACCGTTTCGGCAATACTTCCGCTTGCGAACACTCTTTATTCTTCGCTATTTTTTGACATTTTCACGAACAATTTTGTAAAATGCTTCTCTTGCTTTACCGTTTTGGGCAAGTCCGCGTTCTTGTACAAAATAGAGATAAACGAGTTGGAGATTCGTATCGACTTTGCTGTCCGTACCACAAGCACCGCCATGTCCGAAAACTCCGTTGCCGGTTCCAACACAAAGTCCATACTGTTGCGGAAGATGACCGGGTTGTTTTTTCCACATTTCTTTGACGGATTCCGGTTTGAGAATCCGCTCCCCGTGAAATTCACCTTCACCAAGAAGCATTTGATAAAACTTGACAAGATCATTGGGAGTGGAATAAAGACCGCCGGCTGCTTCTGGATAACGAATCTGACGGTTTTCCAACGGATAAGTCAATTGACCGTTTTCAACCCGTTGAAATTTTTTTGTATCTGTATTCCATGAATAAACTTCGGCAAGACGTTTTTGTTGTTCGAGAGAGGGCCAGAATGTGGTATCGTTCATTCCAAGCGGTTTGAAAAGACGCTTTTCCAGAAAATCTTCAAACAATGTTCCGGAAACGCGTTCAACCACTGTTGCGGCAATATTGACTCCCATATTGGAATAACTATGTTCCGTACCCGGTTGAGATTTCAACGGTGTCATCACACAAGTTGTCAACGCTTTTGAAAACGGCAAAAGATCGATTTTGTGTTTTTGTTGAAGCGGCGGAACCCACACCATTCCGCTTGAATGACTTAAAAGATGACGAAGCGTAATGGGTGTTTCAAGCGGTACAAGAACCGTTCTTTTTTCGTCTTCTTTGACTGCAACCCGAAGTTCATTCAATTCCGGCAGGTATTTCGTAACCGGAACATCCAAGTCAAGTTTCCCTTCATCAACAAGCATCAATACCGCAGCAGCGGTGATTGGTTTTGACTGGGAAGCGATCCAAAAAACAGTATCACCGCTCATCGGAATTTTTTCATCAACATTAGCATACCCGATGGCGTCCAGTTGTAACACTTTGTCCTTATCGCCGACAACAGTAACAATCCCAGCCAACTCGTTGTTATCAATATAAGGTTGTAACGCCTCTTTGACCGGAAAAGGTTCCGCCAATAATAAGGTTACGGAAAACAGGTTGGCTAAAAGAAAAACAGCGGTTTTTTTCATAAAAAAAACTCCTTTGTAAAAATAGTGGTTAAAACAAACTTTTGTAATTTGGTATTAAGACGAAAAATGTTTCCTCATTATATTTTTGGGTATTACCTAAATGGTATGTGTCCCAGCGGCATCGCCCAAAATTCCCCGAAAAGGGATACAGAAATCATTTTTCTATACTCAATTCTGTTATAAATTAGTCTTTTCAATTTTTTATTCAAGAGGTAGGTATCCTTCTTGCATTCACTTGATTGATGTTTTATTAGGTTACGATTTATTGATGCAGGCAACGTTTCGCCGAAATGTTGCGTTGGTGTACTCACCGACTTGATCGGTGAATACGGAGATCAACAACAATCAACGATCAAAACGTAATGTAACACGATTACAGTTATTAATCGGATATTATCGTGCATCTTTTGCTGTTCGGACGAATTTAATTTTTGCTTCTTCGGCTTTAGGCAGCTGAAATTCCTGCATAAAATAAAGAAAGACACGATCAACATGCGGATTGACAACACTTTCTGTTCCGGCGGCACCGGCATGACCGAAAACACCGTTTTTGGTGTTTAGTCCCAATCCGTAATCTTGTGGTAACGAGCCGGTATGTTTCTTTGCCATTTCGCGTACAGATTCTTCCTTAATAATCTGTTTACCGTTAAATTCTCCGCCGCGCAAAAGCATTTGATAAAATTTGACCAAATCGTTTGGTGTTGAAAAAAGACCGCCGCCGGCTTCGGCAAAACGTTGTGTTCGGTCATGAAACGGATAATGCAATCCGAGATTGCGCGGTATTAACTTATTCGTTTCTTTATTGAGTTGATAAACCAATGCCATCCGGTTTTGTTGTTCTTCACTGGGCCAAAACGTGGTATCTTTCATTGCGAGCGGATTGAAAATATTGTTCTGCAAAAAACGTTCAAACGGTTCATTAGCAATCCGTTCAATAATTGCTGCTGCAAGATCGATACCGAAATTGGAATACTGATAATTTTTACTTGGTTGGTTATCGAGTGGTGTTAGTATTGCGGCGGTGATTGTGTGCCGCAGGGGTAACGTTTCAAGACCATGCCGGCGATGATTGGGTGAATCGCTTCGCAAACCGCCGGTATGACTTAACAAATGCGCAATTGTCAACGGCGGATCAAGAGGAACCAACACGGTATGTTTATCATTTTTTTCGGCAATTACTTGCATTTCTGCGAGTTCGGGGACATAGGTTGTTACTGGTTCTGTCAACGAAAGTTTGCCGCGATCAACAAGAATCATTGCCGCAACAGCCGTGAATGGTTTCGTTTGAGACGCAATCCAAAACATGGTATCAGTGGTCATTGGTTCCTGTTTTTCGAGATTACGAAAACCGAGTAACTCTAATTGCAGAACCTGATTCCGATCCGCAACCATTGCAACAATACCGGCAATTTCATTGTTTTTAATATAGGGTTCGAGGGTTTCTCTGATAGGATACTCTTCCGCTAAAACAAAAAACGGAAATACCACAAAAAACAAC
>JAITBS010000623.1 GCA_031283515.1 Planctomycetaceae bacterium | reverse complement strand
ACCTCAATATGACACTGAATAAACGAACAGATATGTTCACTCGGTTCAACACCGAACTCGCAACACGTTACAGAGATTTGAGTTTCCATCTGGGAATCCGTTTCGGATTCTGAAACTTCTTGGCAAAACAGTGAGTACTTCAACAATCCGTTAGCCACTCCATAAACCTCTGTCAGGGGTCTTGAATACTATAAGGTTACTTTGTAAAATAACACTTTGTTGATTTTTCAGGGAACCGTGCTGAAAGTGGTTCCTAACACTAAACTACTTTGACGACAAGGATTAAATTATGGCTAAATACAACGTCCCGGATATTCGGAATATTGTCCTTTGCGGACACGGCGGGTCAGGAAAAACAACATTGGCGGATACAATGCTCAATGAAACAGGAACCGTCAAAAAATTGGCAAGTGTCGATGATGGAACAAGTATCTGCGATTTCGATGAAGAAGAAAAAAATCATAAATATACCATTGAAACAAGCGTTATTCATTTCGAACACAATGGTAAACTCTTTAATATTATTGATACACCGGGTTATCCTGATTTTATCGGTCAAACGATTGGTGCCCTCTGGGGAGCAGATACCGCCGCCATTGTGATTAACGCCTCGTCAGGAATCGAAGTCAATACTCGCCGCGTTTTCACTGAAGCTAAAAAAGCCGGTCTTGGCCGTATTCTTATCTTCAATAAAATGGATGATGAAAAAGTTGATTTTGAAAAATTACTCAAATTGGTTCAAGATGTTTTTGGTCCCGAATGCGTTCCGTTTAATACTCCAAACGGTGAAGGACATCATTTCAAAGGAGTGATTAGTTCGTTTGATGACGGATCAAAATACAAAGATACTCTTATCGAAACAATTGTAACAGTTGACGAATCTGCAATGGAAAAATATCTCGAAGGGAATACACCAACTCCCGAAGAACTTGCAGTTCTCATGCAACAGGCAATTCTCGACGGAACTCTCATTCCTATCGTTTGTGTCTCCAGTAAAACCAAAGTTGGCTTCAATGAATTACTCGATGCTTTGGCTTTTTGCGGTTTGGCTCCTGATAAAATCTTGCGGAAAACCAAAAATCACGACGGTGAAGAAATCGAAATCAAAACCGATCCCAATGAACCGGTGATTGCTCAAGTTTTCAAAACACGAATCGATCCGTTTGTTCAAAAATTGAATTTTATTCGTGTTTACAGCGGAACTCTTAAAAATGGTCAATCAATTGCCGCTTCGACCAGCCGCCGCGGTATTAAGATTGCACAACTTTTTCAGATGCAAGCCAACGAAACCAAACCGGTGGACGAAGCCACTCCCGGAATGATCGTTGCGGTTGCCAAGTTGGAAGAGTTGGGAACTTGCACGACTCTTGGCGATTACCTGATGGACTCGTTCCCATTCCCAACTCCAATGGTCGGACTCGCCGCCGCACCCAAAAGTCGAGGAGATGAAGCGAAATTATCCGGCGCACTGGCAAAAATTACACAAGAAGATTCAACTTTCCTCATCGAACGTAATGAACAAACAAAACAACTTGTTATTACCGGAATGAGTGAATTACATCTTCAGGTTATTCGTGAACGGCTTAAACGCCGCGATAAAGTAGAACTTGATACAAAAGAACCGAAAATCGCTTATCGGGAAACAATTCAAACAAACGCCGAAGGAATGTATCGGCACAAAAAACAATCCGGCGGAGCAGGGCAATTCGGCGAAGTACATATTCGGATGTACCCCTTCCCCAAAGGAACAAACCCCGAAACTTATTCAAACAATAAAGATCAATTTCCGTCAATGAAAGATTTTCATTATGACCCGACCACAAATTTCCTTTGGATAGATTCTATTGTTGGCGGTGTGATTCCGTCCAACTTTTTTCCGGCAATTGAAAAAGGGTTCAAAGAACGAATGATTAAAGGTGTCATTGCCGGTTATCAGGTTCAAGATGTTTGCGTGGAACTGTTTCACGGGAAATATCACGATGTTGATTCAAACGAACACGCATTCAAAACAGCGGGTTCTATGGCGTTCAAAGAAGTATTTCAAAAAGCAAAACCGGCAATTTTAGAACCAATTGTCAAAATGGAAGTGACTATTCCAATGGCGAATGTCGGCGATGTTAATAGTGATTTACCGAATCGGCGCGGACGTCCATTGGGTATTGACGATGCGGGCGGCGGAATGCAAACAATTACCGCAGAAGTCCCTTTGTCCGAAGTGATGACCTACAACCGAACATTAGCCTCAATGACCGGCGGTCAAGGAAGTTATGGTATTGAATTTTTGCGTTACGATGTTGTGCCGGGCAACATCCAACAGCAAATTATCGCCTCTGCCGAACTTGCAGAAGAGGAAGAATAATAAAATTAAAAGTAAATAATATATCAGTGGAATATTCGTCAATTTGTTTACCAATGACTCCAAAGGTCGCCTACCTTGTAATTTCCAACTGAAACGAAATAAATAAAAATGACGCTTTTCGGCTATGAGCTGGGCAAACAACTTTTAACTTTGGTGATCACGTGACAAAATAAGTAGTCATTTTTTACCGTGTAATGTATAACATCGGGCAACAATACTTAACACTTAACTTAACACTTAACTTACTTACCAACACTTTAATTTGAAAGGAATATTCTCATGTCTATTACAATGACATCGGCGGCATCTGAGGAAGTTAAAAAAATCATGGAAGCCCAAAACCTCAGTGACGAAACATTTTTACGGATTGGTATTTTGGGCGGTGGTTGCAGTGGAATGCAATACGCCCTCAATTTCGATAACGTTTTCGATGAAATTAATGATACAAAATACGAATGGAATGGAGTAAAATTAGCAACTCTGAAAAAATATGATCCGCATTTTGATGGTACGGAGATTGATTTTATTGATACGGTTTCCGGTCGCGGTTTTTCAATTGAAAACCCAAACTTTCCAAAAGCAACCGGTTGTGCCTGCTGTGGACATTAGGTGTAAATTTGTATCGATTCATTGTATCAATTCATTGTATCGATTCAGTAGTGATCTTATTTTTATGGTAAGTGATCGACTTCAAACCTTATTTTTACTTCACTTTCCTAACAAAAACAATCTCATTGAGTAGTGGAGAGTTGATAGTCTCGCAAGCGGATTACTACCAAAACGGTAAAACTCCGCTTGTGAACACTATCAACTATTCATTATTTTCTTTATTCGTTTTCGATGGTGAGTAGAATCCGGTTTTCCTTTTGGTTTGGGCAATACCAGAAGCAACGCCCACATGCAACACAACGAGCAGAATCAACTTCATATTCAGTACGGCGTCGGCGAAGTGTTAGCGAAAGAAGTTTTATACCAATGACCGCCCCAATCCAAATGCCCAACCAAAATCCGGCAGTTCGAAAAAGTTGGAACCGCTCCAATGCTTTTTGATAAACTTGTTCGTAAAGCTCACCGTTTTGTATAACAGAACGTGTTTCAGAAAATGTACCAAATGCATCAACAAGTTTTTGCTCTTCCGCATAAAGCAACTCGGCACGCCGAACATCATGGTGATTCGTTGCCAATTTCGGACTTACCTGATAACCAATCCACGCAAAAATCACAATAAAAAGAGGCAACAGGAAAATCGCAAACAACACACGGCGCGGTCCTTGTCGGCGTTCATGAGGAGTAGGAATGGCGGTTGGTTTGAGAATGGCGTTGTACGGGCAAATTTCTTCGCAAAGCCGGCATTTTGAACATTCGCCCGGAGTGATAGCAACCTTTTTTGCCGAAACCGAACCGCATATCCCAAGCAATGCCCCGTAAGGACAGAAAAAACGGCAAAAAGGACGACCAATAAAAAATCCAAGTATCAATAGGACTGTGCTGAAAATTAAAACCGGATAAACTCCGCTAAACCGAAAAAAACTAACATACGGATCAAAACGGCAAATGAAATAACCAAGACCTGTTACAACAAAAAAAACACCCAAACCAAGCCAGAAAAAACGAAATAACCCAAGAACTTGTTCCAGCCCCTCAGGAATACGGAAATTTTTCAACGCCGTGAGTTCCTGCACCGCCCCAAAAGGACATACCGACGAACAAAATATCCGACCAAAAAATAACGCAATAAAAAACGGCAGCGTAAATAAAATAATCACCGTCCAAGAAATAAAAGGAAATGGTTGCACAAAAGAATCCACAATATTTTGAAACATCCCAACCGGACAAGGACAACCTTGCATCGCAAAACCCAACAACATAACTGAAACAATTGATAACAGAAACAAAATTTTTCGTGACCGCCAATAATATGCCGATAACACCGCCAGAAATAACAAAAGTGTGTAAATTCCAACCGCAGAAAGTTTTTCAGGAACAGGCGGAAAAAACGGAATCGGAGAGTCGGTGACGGGAAGCGTGTACTCCGTTTCAAAAACAGGCGGCGGATTACGCGGTAGAGCAACAGCGTGACCAATCAATATTACGCTAAAGAAAAAAAATCCAACAACCAACTGCCCAATAGAACGAACATATAAATTCATCTGCTCACAACCAGTAAAAATAATACGTTTTAGTAATGTATTCAATGAGGGAACTTCTAAAAAATTATTTTTTGGCGAAAGATCAAAAATCAATTTCATTGGATTGTTGATTTGTGTTTTCCGGCGGAACAATTTTAACGGTGCGACCGTGAATAGACACACGACCATCAGCTAAAAGACTGAGAGCTTCAGGGTACGCAATACATTCAGCAGCAAAAACACGAGCATTCAAAATGTCCGGCGTGTCGTCTTCCCGAACTTCAACCGATTTTTGTAAAATAATTGGTCCGTTATCGTATTCCTGATCAACAAAATGTACCGTACAACCACTCAATTTCGCTCCGTATTCAAGAACTTTTGCGTGAACAATGTTACCGTAATAGCCTTTACCGCAAAACGAGGGAATAAGAGAGGGATGAATATTCAGGACGCGGTTTTCGAAATCTTTTGGGATTTGCAGTAACCGCAAATAACCCGCCAATACCACATAATCGACTCCGGCAGCACGACAGACATTGAAATTGGCTTCGCTAAATTCTTGCAGACTATCGAATTGAGAACGTTCGACAATTTCAATCGGAATTGATTCCGCCTCAGCATACTGAAGACCCGCAACATTCGCAACACTCGAAATAACAACAACAATCTCCGCCGAAAGTGTTCCTGCTGTAATCCGATCAATAAAATTCTTCAAAGAACGACCTGTACCGGAAATCAAAACTGCAAGACCAAGTTTTTTTTTAGCCATATTATCAAAACAGAAATAAGTAAGTGAAAAGAAGTAATTATTCACATCGTTTATTAGTAGAACGTATTAGAGTGTTTCCGTCAATCAGGTGGTATTGGAAAATTTTTTCCGGTTTGTAATATATTGGTGGACAGATTTTTAGAATACGTTCTTTGGGAATTTCTAAAAAAACAATTTTAGGAGAAACGCGGTCGCTTCGCCTGCACGGTTTCAGGACAAAAAACGCCTAAATATGCAGTCGAAACAACCATGTTCCTTCTAAAGATATTCCACCTAAAGATATTCCACAAGAGGTTTTTAGAAGTTCCCT
>JAITBS010000526.1 GCA_031283515.1 Planctomycetaceae bacterium | reverse complement strand
TCTCCTTTGGTTCGTAACACAGCAAACACACCCGGCGGAGCGTCAACCGCAAGATAATCCGCATCGCCGCCGTTCAATTCCGGTAACGCTTTTCGTATCTCAAAGATTGATTTGAAGAGCTTGAAATGACCGATTTCCTGTTCGTGATAAACGAGCGGAATTCCATGAATGAACGCGGTGAGTGCAACCATTGACCGATGCGGTTCCGTTCCGTACCAAAGTTGGGCGCGGAGCGAATCATGCGATTCGACATGCCGTAACCGTAACATATCAGGAATTTCCGAATACTGTTGTTCGTGAAGCCAACGGCGTAATCGTGTTACAAATTCATCCGCCGGAAGTTTTCGGGCATCGTGAAGGACGTTGTAACACAAATCGAAATCGTAAGTTGCATCGCTTACCGCTCCCCAGATTCCGGTGTTGACTTCGGCGAGAATTCCGCCGTCCGGTTGTAATTCCTTAACCGATTGGCGGATTTTGCGCAACATATTCAATCCGCCTTGTGATTGCGAATGCGATGCTCTGGAATAGGGAATATTTTTGTTCCAATTTGGAATTTTACTTCCGCCGCAGGCATCAACCCGATAACCGTCAATTCCATATTCCTTGACATAATGTTGCGCAACTTCGCCCATATAATCAATCCATGCCGGATAATTAAAGTCAAATCCCCAATACGAAAATGTTGAGCCGTCTTCTTCCTGAACAAGCCATTCAGGATGTTTTTGTGAACGCTCATTCGGATTGCCGCCGCCGTGCGGAACGGAATCTTGTAACACGTGTAAACCGAGTTCGTGTGCTTTCGCAACCAACGCTTTATATTCAACCGCTGCGTTTTCCGGTGAAGAACCAAGCCCATCCTGAAATTGATAATAATTACGGGGCCAATAAATTGATTTATCTTCAAGCGGCATCAACCAAATAGCGTTACAACCGATTTGTCGGATTCGGTCAAGCAAGGGCATTGAATTTTTGAAACCGCCAAGATCACGGCATTGACTGCCGATGGTTCCGCTGGGGTGAAAAGAGTACAAAATTGCCGATTCAAACCATTGGGGACGATCTTTGGGCGGAACATGTCCCAGTTGCCGCATCAGATTGTGAATTTTGAGTAACGCTGTTTCGCTATCTCCGTCAACAACTTGAACATAAGCATCGCCTAATTTTTGTACGGAACCGGCTTGAACATGCCCCTTAACATCAAACGATTGTGTGAGCCGAACTCCGCCGTCACGCCGTTCAATACCGCTGTTCGGACGGTCAGCGTAATCAATTAAATTGTCGGAAAGTAAAATCACACTTTTCGTTTTATCGAGTTGCAGTACAAGCGGAGCGGAATTTTTCCAACTTCCTTGCCGGGCATTTTCAGCGAAGTTGTCCGGCGTGTATTTTTTCGGCGGATATTGACCCGGAATAAAAAATCCCGCATCATTTTTGAACGGAAAAATCGGTAACGACATCCAAAAATTTTTAATTTTCGCCGGTTCTTTTCCATTGTACGTTAATTCGAGATTCCGTTTCAGTGTTGCTGCCGGAACATCAATCGAATAATGAAACACCGCTGTCCAGTCACCGGTTTTTTGTGTTACTGTAACCGTCAAGGCGGTTCGTTGGATGCCGGCAAGTTCGAGTTTGTTTTTACCGAAAACCCAATCGGAATCTTGCATGATGTCAAAGCATTGATTATTGCCGCCGGAAATGGTGATTGGTTCGCCTTGATACACAATTTCCTTTAAATTACCGGTTTGATCGTCAAACCGAACCGCAAACTTCGCCGTATCACCAAGTTCTACGGCAAATGTTGTTACAAATGTTGTTGAAAAACAAACACAGGAACAAAGTAAAAAAATAAAAAATCGTTGCATGGTAATCTCCTTTGAGTGTAAATGTTTCTTTATTATTTTTGTCAAGAAACTATTGAAACAATAATTTTATACCCTGAAATGGTGTGCGGATATTGTATTGTTATTGTATGAAATGGTTGATTATTTTTTGCGGAGTTAATATGAGAAACGGTATTCTCACACCTTACGGTTCTTTCAGGATAACAGTTTCTACAGTTTTTGATTCCAGAAAGTATAGCAAGAGCAACCGAAAAAAACGATACCCGCGATGAAAAAAACTGAAAATTCAGATCAACGGTTAAGAATGATATTCGATAGAGTTCGCAAAATAAAGACTTATTTTGGTAACTGTCTATTTTATTTTTTTGAGAATACGAACGATACGAAAAAACAAAACAAATCGGTGTAATCTGCGGACGACTTGAAAAGCAGCCGAACCGTTAATAAAACCGTTAATAAAATAGACAATAATATTAAATTCAATTATGTATATTGAGTTTGCTTGCACTTGACCTTTTAAGACTTACAAAGATTTTTATCTAAAAAGTGCGTCCGGTAATATTTTTTGTTTCGTCATTCTCAATAAAATAATCTGCGAATTTCCGCGCAATCTGCGGACGAAAAATAAACAGTTACGAATTATTTTCTTCCTTTAACTTTCACAAGAACCAAATTTTCGTATTTCCATGCGTGTTCTATATCAAACTGTTTCGAAATAACATCAGGCGGAAAATCTGTAATAATAACTTCCGGCACAAAATCCGGATCATAATTCAGTGACTTTTTGAGGTTTTCAGGGTAAATGACCCATTCAATCCGGTAATGACGATTGAAATTGCGAAGAATTACCCAAAATGGATATTCCCAACGATCGTTTGTTGCATCTAATGCCATTCCAATTTTTGTAGAACCTAATTCATTGATTTTATTGGTGATCGACAAATGATCAATCATATAGATAGGAACCTGTCGAAAATATTTGTATTTCCGGTGAAACAAATAAGAGTTACGGAAAGAACGGACAACAAAATAATTTTCCAGAAGTTCAGGGTTTACGAGGGAAATATCCACATCAACCATTTGTTCATTCTGAACAGAAGAATTGAAATTTCCTTGTGTTGTTTCCGGCTGATTGGTAATTGGTTTGGTTTCCGTTCGAATTATTGCATCCAACGGATTAAAAAACATCGAGTTGGCAACCATGAAAACAATATAAAGAAACGAAATTCCTAAAAGTAACGGAATAAATTGACCAATACGTTTGGCACTCAACATACGGCAAAGTCCAATCGCAATAAACGGAATACCACCCAGAAAATTGGGAAGCAACAACCTCGCTCCAAAAGGTTGCCAACGGAACAACGCCGAAAAAAGTAGAAAACCCAAAATCGTAAACCAAATATAGAGGATTAAATAATGGTGTTGATCTTTGTATTCCGGCAGGAGAAGTTGTTGGTCTTCTGAAGTTACGGTGGAGTTTATTTCTTGATTCGATAATTCATCAGGATGTTTTTTTGTTTTACGTTTGGAAAGAGTTTTTTCGGTTTTCTGAAAGCCGATTTTCTGAGAGTTAGGAAAAAATAATTTACGGCATCGGTTTGAACAATAAGTTAGCGAAACAATACTGAAAAGAAGAATCAGCAACATATTACCGGAACGGTAATCGTCAAGAACAAAAACTGTTTCATAATTATAAGGAATTGTTCCGACTCCCGTATAACTCGTTTGCGGATCGCTCCACGTAATACCAAGAACATGATGTAATCGAATCAAGAAATTTTTATTGTACTGATTCACTGTCTCATTGGGAATTCGCAGTTGCATTCCAATATTTCTAACAGCATTGGAAAAAATAACATCAGGACCAAAACGAAGATT
>JAITBS010000516.1 GCA_031283515.1 Planctomycetaceae bacterium | reverse complement strand
GCGATATCTATTTAGACCGTGATGGTGATACTTCCGCAGGCGGCGGAACAGTCGGATTCTCTTGGAGATTTTAGTACAAAAAAATTGCCAACAAGACTATAAGTTGCTGTTGATTTTATGTAACCGTTTCAATAGTCCGCAGATGACGCTGATTTTCGCAGATTCTTTGAAAAAGTTTCTTCAAAAAAAATCCCTAAAAACCTTGTAATCTATCAGTGGAATAATTATTTTTGATTCTTCACCCCGAAGTGGATGATATTTTCATAACCGTAGGTCAAGCGAAGCGCGGCCTACGGTAAATACCTCTCCTCAACATCGTCTGAAAGACGAAACGAGCTGAATGACACATTCGATTTTTAAACCTCTGTCTTTCAGACAGAGAAATGTTGATGATGTCCCTCCGCAGGTCGATGACCTGCGGTTATGAAAATCACACCCCTTGCAGGGTGAAAATCGAAAAACAAAAATTTCACTGATATATTACGAAAAGACCAATTTGAAAATACTCCACTGATATATTACTCTTCAACAAACTTTTTAAAATAATCTGCGTCATCTGCATACTAAAAATAGACAGTTACAAAATCTTTGGTTTAAATACGAAATAAGTATTCATTACAAGTGTATCATTGCAAGTGTTTTGTTTTCTGCTAGAATAATTTACAAAATTTGTGTAGAATTGTGCCGAATCATGTAGAATAATTGGAACGTGTTTCAATCATTTATTTTCAGACTTTTTTCCCAATTGTTTGTTAATTTGGTTCGGTGTCAATGGGAATTACTAATAACGTATTTTTGTTCTAAAAACCATGAAAGTCAATGTTTCAATTTTTTCGGGCGGCGTGCTCAAAGGAAGCAAACAAGTTACAACACCTTGTGTTCTTGGTCGAAGTAAAGAAGCGGATTTGCCGGTTTCGCATCCGGCAATGAGTCGAAAACATTGTGAGTTGTTCGAAAAAGAGGGCAATCTTTATCTTCGCGACAATAGTTCTTTGAACGGAACAATTTACAAAGGTGCGTATATCGAAAACCCAATACAACTCACTACCAGTGATGAATTTATGGTAGGCGAATTAACGTTCAAAATTCTTTTGGCGTCGTCAACGGCTGAAGAACCACAGGAAATAACAGATACCGCAACTGTAGCTCTTCCAACCAATTCAATACAAAATAACGATATTCAGGAAACTAACAAAGAATCAGAGGCTGAACTCGTAACAATTCTGGAACCACCACAAAATCCCAAAATTCCCTCAAATGAAAATGTTCCTCCCCAAAAGAGTTCCAACAAGATCTCTCCAAAAAATGTCCGTATTGTAACCTGAAAATCAACAAGATGTTAAAAACAGTTAATGCGTAAAACGTGTTACTCAAAAAATACTCGCGATAGTATCAGTGTCACTGTTTGAGAATTAGTTGTCCCTCTTTTTTATTTAAAACACAAAAGCCTATCAGTAACATTGATAGACTTTTGCAGTGATAATTTCATTTTCGGAAAAGTTCTAATAATATTAGCCTTTTTTAGTAAACCGCCGCCGAAGTCCAATAGCAACAAGACCAAGACCGAAAATCAATATTGTAGCAGGTTCCGGTGTCGCAACGAGATTGGAATCAATTATGGAAGTGTCCGTTTTCCAAACATCAGCCGCAAAACCAATCAAAGCATCATTATTGTCGTCAAATTTTTTCCCCAATAAAATTT
The DNA here is from genome assembly GCA_031283515.1 of Planctomycetaceae bacterium. Classification (GTDB taxonomy): domain Bacteria; phylum Planctomycetota; class Planctomycetia; order Pirellulales; family Thermoguttaceae; genus WRKP01. The sequence continues at coordinate 5,552 of JAITBS010000516.1, read as the reverse complement.
CCGCCGGATAACTGTCAACAACAAAGGCAATATTGTTATTACCATCTTTCAGCCAACCATCATCAAAAAGTTTTTCCAGATTCAATTCAAAATCATAACTGCCAAACCATTGAGAACTATGAACATCCTCACTCATCCAATAATAATCATTCTCTAAAAGTGATTTTCCATTGATCAACACATCTTCCAGATTGCCGAGAATAGAAAACCAACCATTGAGATATTCTAACGTTGACGCCGGATCATAAATAAAACCTGTTACGAAAGAGTAAATACCCATTCCGTGATCGTCTATCGTTTTACTGGACGCCGTGCTGCCTGTCCAAGAATCGCTATTGGCGTTGTAGTTCCATGTATGACCAAATCCGGGATCCTCGTATGCCGAATCAACCGCCGCCGTCGAATCATAAGCTAAAGCCAATGCCGATGCTCCCTCGCGAATAAGTTGATTGTAACCGCTTACTGCTTCACCACTATCTCTTTTATAAACATCCGCCCGCCGTCCGTAAATACTGTTCAGATCAACCGATTTCAGTCCGCCTTTTGCTGAATGATATTCAACTTCGTGGGAGTTTGTAGAAAGTAACCCGAAATTATCACGAGAACCATTAGATGCACTCGCATTGGTATTATCTGTCGTCATCTTATTGCTGCCAAATTTGTTCAGATAATTAGTCAAAGTATTGAACCGTTCTTTCCAGATTCCTGTCTTTGCTTCCTTGTTACTTATTGTTTGTTTTTTATCCACCTTGTATTGATCTAAACTAACTGCCGCATAAGCAGTTCCCCAGTTGACAACATTATCCTTACTCGTCCCAAGATACACCGGTGTTTCTGTGGTAATAGTATCACCAAAACTTAAACTATGCACATAAAATAAGAAAATAAAAGAAAATAAAAGTGGCAGGAAACTAATTCTTCTCATTGTAAATGTCCTTTCAAAAAAAATTAAATTGTTTTTTGCCATTAAAATATAAATTAAAACGGCAAATGTTACTCTTGTTATTTGACGTTATTTTACACGTCTTATAACAACGGTTTTTTATAAATGCAGATAACATGCCAATTCGACAAAAATGTAGGAAATTCTGTAAGTTCAATAATAGTAATATGTTATAAAACAACATTTTTGGAAAAAATGTACTAAAATAAATAATCTTTGTTAATAATAACACAGTGTAGTATCAAAATAAACCAAATCATATCGGCAATTTCTAAAAACCGCGTATTTCATCTAAAAAATATCAATAATCATTGTTTTTTCAATATCAATTTTTTTACGAAACAAGTTTTTAGAAATTCTCAATTATCTTATTTAAAAGTTGCTCAATTAGGGAACTTCTAAAAATCTTGTATTTCACCTAAAAAATTTATCCTAAGTCCTTATTTTTCAAAGGCAATTTTTTTATAAAGCAGGTTTTTAGAAATTCTCTTTAAATAAAGACGACATTGCTCTTCAACGTTATATCCGACTCTCACAATCAACGAAGTAAAACCTCTTGAAAGTGCCGATATTCACTGTAAAATAAACACCCTAACTTGTTGGCTCCGTTATCAGTCTCCTCCAATAACACAATTATGACGAAAACATTGTGGCATCCTGCATTTTATGGAGCAATGCAACTCGAACTTAGCGAATATCGTGATGTGTTGGAGTTCAAAGATGAATATCAATTAACAAAAGGACCATTACGCGTTGATACTTTTATCATCAAAAAATGTAAAAATACCGTTATCAATAAAAATATTGCCCAAATTTTTCGACACTATAATATTTTTGAATATAAAAGTCCTAGCGATACGCTTAATATAGGTGATTATTACAAAATCCTTGCTCATAAACTGTATTACGTCTATCGCAAAAAAATTGACATTGATGATATGTCGGTGACGATGGTCACATCACAACATCCGTATAACTTGTTAGAATACCTGTCAGAACGTTATAAAATAATATCAAATCAGCATGGTATTTATGTTATTGAGCACGATCTGGGACCAATACAAATAATTGTATCAAGTGAGTTACCGGAAGACGAAAACATTTGGCTCACCCATTTAGATAAAAAATTAACAGATGTTCAAGTACATCGTCTTTTAACAGAAATAACAAAACATGGTAAAGATATTGCTCTTGATGTTTACCTTGATACGGTTACCGGAGCAAATATCGCAACATTTCAGGAGGTAATTATGGGAAAAAATTTTGACCAATGTTTGAAAGAACTCGGTTATGTTGATAAGTGGCTAGCCGAAGGTGAAGTGAAAGGTCGAACCGAAGGTCGAACCGAAGGTCGAACCGAAGGTGAAGTTATAGGTCGAACCGAAGGTGAAGTTATAGGCGAAATTAAAGGTAAAGCCGAAATGATTATCCGTATTTTATCACGCCGTTTGGAATCGCCGTCGAAACAGCTTCAGAAAAAAATCAATTCCATTCGAAATATCACCAAACTTGATGAGTTAGCAGATTTTGCACTGGCTTGTGTTTCGTTGGACGAATTTTCGACGGCGTTAAAATAAACATCGTGTGCGGATTACAACCGTAACGGTAATAATTCCGCTTGCGGTATTATCAACTCTTCACTTCTCATTAACTATAATTAAAAGATTACTTCACAACCGGTGTGGTATAAGAATGGAGTATTTATTATACCAAGCGATTGTAAAAATATTATTAAGAAAGGGAAAGTACGGTGTTTGTACGAAAACGAAATATTGGGATGATTCTTTGTTTTGTGGTACTGTCGGTAATATTGACGGAAACAGTGTCGGCGCAGTTTATTCGTCGTCAACTTCGCCGGATTCCCGGTTTCCCGACGGCTGAACCTGGTTATCGTGTTGGTCGGCAAACACAGGAACCGCTTATTCAAGGTGATGGGCGTTTACTGGAACGTGTACAAAATATCGTCAGCCTTTTTACAGAAAAGGGAACGGAACTTAAACCGGTTGTTGTTATTTCATTCGCTAGTTTTGACGAATTTAAACGCATTCTCCAGATTGTTGCCCAAGAAGTTCGGCTTGATAAGGGTAGTATGGAAGAACCGGTATTATTAAATTCTTTTCTTGCCGTGTACGAACGGATTGCCGGACAAGGTTTTGATACAAAGCAGCCGCTTGGAATTGTGTTACAAACGGATGGTATTTTGTATTATCCGATTCTTTTTACTCCGCTTAATCTAAACAGCAAACTCGGTCAATCTTTGCGCAACGATTATGCGGAACAACTTCCCGATGGACGTTATGCGGTTCGTCAGGAGATTTTCAATTGGCCTCTTGGCAGGCTTTATATTCAGGAGTACAACGGTTGGGTATTTATTGCTTCGGAGCAGCAACTCAAAGCCTTACCGAATGATCCGACAGTTCTTTTGCAAGGACTTGACCGTAAACATTTAATTGCAGCGAAATTTGATTTACAAAATTTGCCATCGCTTTCAACTCGTGCAGCATTGTCTCTTGGAGAGATGAATGCTGTTGCGCAAGCGGAAACAGAACTTGAAAAAGCAACCGCACGTTTGGGAATCGGTTATCTCCGTTCCCTTGCGGAACAAGCCGATTCTCTTGAATACACATTTTCTTATGATGAAGAACAAGCAGATTATGTAATTGAACAAAAAGAGATTGTCAAACCCAACACCGAACGAGCCGCATTATTGCAGGAACGCCGTCATGCCGAAAGTCCGTTTCATGCTTTTTATTGTCCGGAAAATGCGGTTCTTGCTTCACATTTTGTGATGAATTTGACGCAGTCGCAAAGTAAAGAACTTGAAACGATATTGGACGAATCGCTTGGCAAATATCTTTTAACTGAAGAAGAACGGCAGGAATTAAAAAAACAGTCGGAGGAAAAAAATCAACCGCAACGAAAACGCCGTACTCCGCAAACTCCAATTCCAACAGAACCGGAAAATAAAACAAAAAATGAACCGGAAAATAACATCAACAATACACCGGAAAATGAGACCAAGAATAATTCGGAACAAAAATTACCGATTATTAATATTCCTGATTCGGTAGCGGATCCGAATGAACGTCTTGCGCAACTTTTGTCGCAAATTCCTTTAGAACAAATTGAGCGGAATTTATTTGAGGAGACCGAAACAACATCATTAGATGTCATTCCTGATCTTATTCTTAGTAAAGATAAAGAGCGGGAGGATCATTTGACGGACGCACAAAAGTTGGAGGTTATTTTCCGGCGGATTGGAGTTACGTATTATTGGGCGTTAATTGGTGCGGTTCGGAGTGGTCGATTTGACAGTGCTTCGACGATTTCTTTTGATCGCGGGATTCTTGGTATTTACAATCTTGTTGAGGGTGAAAAATTCAGGAGATCGTTTGATGCTGTTTTTTCGGATATTGAGAAGGAGTTTCCTGATGTTTATTCGCGGAATATTCGAAAGGATTACATGAAATCGGAGGATTTTGTACTGACGAGTATTTCGTTCCGGCCGGGCATGTTTATTAAAAATCAATTTTTATCATGGTTAATTCCTTCGGAATATTCGGAACGGGAAACTCGTCTTGTTCTTGGAATTCGGAAAGATGCGATATGTTTTGCGGTGGGCGTGGGTGATTTCCCTGAGCGGCATCTTCTCGAAGCGATTGCCGGAACAACGAAATCACTTCCGGTGTACGATATATTTTTTACATTTTCGGCTTATGAATTGGGCAGGGCGTTTGCTCAATCGGGACAACCGAATCGATTGGTTCCGTTCAAAATTGTTGCGGCAAATACGAGTCCCAATGCCCGTGCTTATGCTGTTTCAAAATTCACAGATACATCGAAGACATTGACATTACGGATTTCGGCTCTCCTAACACCTTCGATTTGGCGTTTCCGCGAAAACCTCCGCGAAATAAGATATTATCGATGGCAATAATCCAACTAAAACCGTAGAGAACTTCTTATACTTTTTGCATTCATTATTTTAGTGTTGTAACAATTTATATTAAACAATTTGTAATCTATCAGTGGACTATTTTTGAATTTGTTTACAGTTGGCAATTACAAGGTAGGCAATTAAGGCTTGTCGTCTGAAATAGAGTTCCATTTTTTTATTGATATTGACTTAATTTTTTGAATTTGTTATTATTCCCATTGTTGTTCTTTTCTATCGGATCTTCCGTCATAAATTTTATGTAAATTTGCCTCAAGTCTTTTATACAAATAAGTTATGACAAAAAAACGACTTTCAATGTACCCATGAAATTTTTCTATTTTCGGTTTGGTATGGACTTGACGTGATAATAGGACATGGTATACTTATTTTTTGTTTTGTCTTTAATTTTTCAACGTTTAACGAATGTGGACAGTAAAAAATAATGCCAACTTTTTTGTAACTACATAATACGAAAAGACTTACAGCAATTTTTTTTTCTAAGAGGAACATCCGTTATAGAGGGAAATTAAAAACCAATCGTTGTGACATTTCGGCAAAATGTCGCCTACCTACTGGAGAGATATAAAAAAAACAAATTAATAGAAAGGTAATGTAAAAACAGGAGGAATTTTTTTTTTGAAAAATTTAAAACAAAGAAAAACCCCTGTTGAA
>JAITBS010000559.1 GCA_031283515.1 Planctomycetaceae bacterium | reverse complement strand
TGTAATCGAATCAAGAAATTTTTATTGTACTGATTCACTGTCTCATTGGGAATTCGCAGTTGCATTCCAATATTTCTAACAGCATTGGAAAAAATAACATCAGGACCAAAACGAAGATTGCGCATTCCATTTTGTCCCTCGATAGGACCAAAAATATGACCGCATATCTGGGCATTTCTGATAAAATATGGAACGTTAAACACAAGGAATCCTAACACTAATAATCCATAAATCAGTATTACTTTTTTCCGATAAGTTTTCAAATATTGCAATCCAAACCAACAACAAAAAGGAATTTCAAAAGTGACAATAGAAACCTTTGTATTGAGTCCCAATCCGAGAGTAATTCCCATACAAATTGTGTAAAATATCGTTTCTGTTCGAAGTAATGGTTTCGATTGAAACGTACTTAATTTCAGTCCGAAATACACAAACGCAAGAAAAAAAAATGTTGTAATAATATCCGTTTGAGTTGTCGGTGCTTCAAAAATAACAATCGGAGCCGAAAGAGTTAACAAACACGCCAGAATTTGACATCGACCACCGCCACCAAAATATCGCACCAATAATGCGAGAAGGCAAAAAACTCCTATCAATGCGATAATTTGAATTGTATTATCAAAGTAATCATTGCCGACAAACAGTTCACAAGGAAGTACAAGATATTCAGCAAATGGTTGATAAAAGAGTTGACGCGGATAATTACTGGGATATATTGCAATATTACCGTTTTGTATCCAATGAAGTATTCGCGGTAAATGGTACGACATGGAATCCGCAGTACAAGGCGGATAATAAATTGAAACAAAAATAAGTGGTAAAATAATCAAAACCATAATCAGAATCACAAAATTCCGCACAAAAATATCAACTGGAACATTTACATAGTTCACCAAATTCTGAAGCGATTTTCGTAAACAAAATATTCCCGTTATAAGAATAAGAAAAGATAAAAAATAAAGTAAAGCAAGCGGTTCCGGTGTCTTGAGTGCATTAAAGACAGACAAACCTTCGATGAAAAACCATGTTTCTGTAGCAAAGAGAATACAGGCAACAACAAACGATTCATAAAGCGCAACATACGGAGTTGGACGTTCTGAAAGAAAATGTCGGATTACCGCACAAGAAAATAAAAAACAAACAATAAAATTCAAAACGAGAATAATAATAAACATAAAATAATCAGAGATTAAACAGTAATAAGTTGATCGTTTTTTGAATAAAGAATAATAAGTTCGACTTCGACTCAAATACGTTGTGAAATGCGATAAAATTAAGTCAAAAATGGAGGGAATGAAAAAAATAAACACAATAAAATATCATAACATAATCCTAACTGCCTACAAGAGGTTTTTAGGATTTCTCTTGTATTTTTAGGATTTCTCTTGTAGTAGGTAACTCGGCGCATAAAAAAAGCTCGCCGCTGGGACGAGCTGAGGATGCTTAAAAGCGTTGCCTCGCACAACAATCGTCATTTACTAAGATTGGACGGGAATTGCTGTTCAGATATACTTCCACAAAATATATCACGCTTCAATAAAATTGCAATAGCCGGATAAAAAAATTTTTAATCTATCAGTGGAATTTTTGTTTTTTGACACACCAGCCTATCATCACTAAGAATCTTACCGGTCTATCGATTTTAGTGCCGTTAAAATCGGTTTATTCGATACAAATTCAATTTTATCCGTTTTAAAAAAAAGTTTTTCTGCTAATTTACAAGATTTCATTTGAATGTGTTCTTTTTTTATAATAGTATTGGTTGTCGGCTAATTAAAGTTACGTCATGGTAACAAACAATAAATAGAATAAACGTGACCGCGATGAACTCACTTAAATTGTGAAATTCATTCAGCCATTCAACACATTATTCAGGTAAATTATGGCACACCGTATTTTGGATTTTTCGCAAAATCCGCTTCGTTTAAGGACGCGACTCAAGCAACTTGTCGTCCAGCCGGAAAATGAACCCGCCCAAACTATTCCGCTTGAAGATATTGCGGTACTGATTGTTTCGCATCCGCAAGTATCGTTCTCGCAAGCAGTTCTGGAAGGTATTGCTGAAAATGGAGCGGTTTTGATCGCTTGTAATAAAAAATCCTTACCGGTTTTATAAGAAGGAATACTCATCAATACCTTTCAAGAAAACCGAATTTTAATGTATTGTAAGTAAAATTCGCATTCCATTATCCACAGAAAATGATATACTGATTCGATTCTATTTGTCCGATTTCCTGATTTTATTTTGCACGATTATGAAAAAGCCGGAACGTACTGGAAAAATTGTTAAAACATTTTTTTTCCTCTTGCTGTTGATTATTTTTTTGGGAGCGGCAGTCTATGCCGGTTGGAAACGCTTACAAGTGTCTGTCAAAATCAATCCGCCACAGCAGGTAATTGTTCAGAAAAAAACATTTATTCATGAAATTTTAGAACGCGGAAGTGTTGACAGTGCAAGCAATATCGAAATTCGTTGTCAAGTTGAAAGTGCCGGCGGTTTAACAATTATCTCAGTGGTTCCCGAAGGAGCAATTGTTAAAAAAGGCGACCTGCTCGTTGAACTCGATTCTTCAACTCTTCGTGAAAATGTTACGAAACAACGTATTGCGGTGCTTGCCAGTAAGTCAAAACTGGCTCAATCCGAAGCCGATCTGAAAACCGCTGACTTGACGCTTCAGGAATATCTCAAAGGAAAATTCGAAGAAGAAAAAAAAACCATCGAAAACGAAATCTTCGCCGCCGAAGAATCCGTCCGAACTCAGGAAGATAATCTCGCATTTTACAAAAGACTTTTGGAACGAGGTTATGTGACCGACTCTAAAGTCGCCGCCGATATTATCGAACTAGACAAAGCAATCAATGCAAAAGATATCGCCAAACTTAAACTGGAAGTCCTGAATACGTACACCAAAGAAAAAAATGTCGTTCAATACAAAGCAGCAATCGCCTCCAACCAAGCCAAAGTCGAATCGGATAAACAAAGTCTTCAACTCGATGAAGAACGCCTCGAACATCTGGAAAATCAGTTAAAACTTTGCCGGATTGTTGCCCCTCAAGATGGTCAGGTTGTTTATTATATGCCGCGGTGGGGAGGTGACGAAGACCTGATTAAAGAAGGAAAAAAAGTTTTTGAACGCCAAATTTTGTTGCGATTACCTGATCCTACACAAATGCAAGTTAAAGGACTGGTTAATGAGGCTAATATCAGATTGGTTAAAGTCGGACAAACGGCATCTATTCGCTTGGAGGCATTCCCGAATCAGGTTTTTGGCGGAATTGTTCGTGTGGTCAATGACTACCCCGAACCCGGAAATTGGATGGGCGGTTCCATGTCCAAAGAATATATGACCACCATTTCAATTCTCGATTCGCCGGAAGGAATTAAACCGGGTTTGACCGCCGAAGCACGAATTACCGTTAATGAAATTCATAATGCGCTCGTTTTGCCGATTCAAGCTGTTTTCGAATACGGCGGTAAAATATATGTCATAATATTTCGAAACGGGAAATGGGACAAAATTGAAATCAAAACCGGAGCAACAAATGATAAGGAAGTGGTTATTTTGGAAGGACTTAAAGAAGACGACATCGTTGTTCTTGGAGCATGGGCACATCGTGATAAAATTGACTTGCCGCAGTTGACGCCTGATCAAGAGAAAAATGATCAAGAGAAAAAAGAAGAAAAAATGGAAAACCTAGACCCCAATAACCCCAAAACAGGTGAAAACCGCCCTCCTAATGAAAATCGCGAACAAGGTGGTGGTGCACGCGGCGGTGAACGAAGCGGCGAACAACGTCAACGCCGTGAACGCCCCACTGAACGCACTGAACAAAAACCTGAAGAACAGAAATCCAAAGAACAACAACCCGAAAATAATAAACCACCTGAAATCCCTAAAACACAAGAAAAAAAACCGGAACCATAATTTTTGTTTTTTGACAGGATAAACGAATCTAATC
>JAITBS010000521.1 GCA_031283515.1 Planctomycetaceae bacterium | reverse complement strand
CAATTACTTATCGTTTTTCTGCTGTTAATTTTTGTTGCCGGCGTGCTGCGTTTCTACAAACTTGGAGATTGGTCATTCGGCTTCGACGAACTCTTCACCACATTGGAAACAAAAATCCTCTTCGGTGAAACCACTGTTCCCAATGAATATCTTCGCAATGGAACTGTTCAACCCGAAAATACTCAATATTATCGTTTGCCGCACCTTCTTCCGGCAGCTTACGCCGTGCACCAACTCGATTACCAACTCTTCGGCGAAGATGAATTCGGTTCGCGGATGTTGATGGCAATACTCGGAACATTAAGTGTTGCCGTGATTTTCCTTTTAGCACAACCGTTAATCGGTTTTTCCGGCTCGTTTATTCTTGCCTTGCTGATCCTGCTGTTGCCGGAACATATTTTACACAGTCAATGTAATCGCTTTTATATTCTTTCTTTTCTGCTCATTTCGGTTGTGATTCTTCTCGGCGCCTATGTTGCTGTCAACCGCTCGCAAACAGCAGCGTTTTGGTTAGGACCTTTTGCCGTGCTCCTGATCTTGAGCAACACGTTTGGCGGAATTATCTGGGGCGGCGTGCTCGCAGCAGTGCCGATCAACTTTTTATGTGCCGAAAAACAGGGTAACGTGTTGTTTTCTGTTAAAACAAGGAACATCGCCCTCTGGCTGTTGTTGTGGTCAATTGTATTGCTCGGAATTTTCGTTTTCCATATTACTCCGCTGACGGCTTCATGGAATGCCAACTCCTCATGGGGTTACACTCCATTGCACGCCGCAATGGCTTTCGTCCAATCACTCGGCTGGCATCTTCTGTTGTTCAGTATTCTCGGAACCGCTCTTACGCTCGTCAATATCAGAAAGGATGGTAACGCTTATTGGTTTATTCTTGTTCTGGTGTCCGGTCTTGCCGTTTGGGTGCTGCCGCTCAAAATCGTTTATCAACCTCTTTACGGATTCCTTTTTATATTCCCGTTTCTCGTAACCGCAACAATTTTTATCCGAAAAATCTATCAACTGCTTTTAACATTATCTATTCCATTCCGTTCTGTTCTTGCGGTGATGTGGGTTGCCGCTGCGATCTTGCTGAATTTCCCGACTCTGTACAGTTATTACCAAGACGGCAATCGACCGGATTATCGCGCCGCCTTCCAGTATGTCGCAGAACATTGGGAAGACGGTGATCGTCTCACCGGATTCATGATGGGAACCGCTCAATATTATATCCCCAACAACACACCGCATATCCCGTTGAGTATAGAAAATACCGCTGAAAAATTACAAACAATTCTCGATACCGAAACCGGCGGTAACGGCAGATTATGGATTGTACTTCATAGCGGGCGCGGCGGATTTGACCAAGACCTTCGCCGATGGCTTAGCCGTAACGCCGTTTTCGAAACATCCTTCAACAAAAAACGTTTCGACCCTGTCGAAAACAATCTTGAAGTGTTTCTCGTTTCCAAAACAAACACCGTCCGTAAATAATACAAATTATTTCCGTCCGCAGATTGTGCTGAGATTCGCCGGTTTTTTCTGTGTTTACCTGCGTAACCTGCGGACGGCAATAAATCTCCTTTTATGAACATAAAACCCGACACCAAACAGCTTGCAACAAAATTTTTAACAGGATTAAAAAAACATTTTCCTGATGCCGGTTGTTCGCTTCGTTTCTTATCGCCGCTCGAACTTTTAATCGCAACAATTTTGTCGGCGCAATGTACTGATGTTCAAGTTAATAAGGTAACGCCGGAACTGTTCGCAAAATACCGCTCGGTCAAAGACTTCGCGAAGGCGCCGCTCAAAGATATTGAAGAAATGATTCGAACAACCGGTTTTTATCACAATAAAGCAAAGAATATTCAAGAAGCTTGCCGGCAAATAGCGGAACGTTTTAACAGTAATGTTCCTGATTCAATGGATTCGTTAACGTCCTTGTCGGGAGTAGGGCGTAAAACGGCTAATGTTGTTCTTGGCAATGGTTTTGGGCGGAATGACGGATTTGTTGTGGACACGCATGTTTTCCGCTTATCGCATCGAATGGGATTGGCGGTCGGGACAACGCCGGAAAAAGTCGAACAAGAATTAATGTCCGTTTTCCCGCAAAACGATTGGACCTTTTTGAGTCACGCAATGATCCTGCACGGACGCACAAACTGTAATGCTCGAAAACCCAATTGCGAACAGTGTCCGTTCAAAAAATTTTGTCCCAAAATAAATATCTGACGGCATGGATCGGTACAAAATAACACGATTACGGATTGACTTATCGGAAACCGGTTCCTCACTGACAATAAAATAGGAAACGAAAAATTAGGAATAAATATGACGGTTATTGAGTGGAATACGATTTATAACTGTGATTGTATTGAGGGGATGCGGGGATTACCGGAGGGTTCGGTTGATCTGGTTTTTGCCGATCCGCCGTTCAATATCGGTTACAAGTACGATGTCTATGACGATAAACTCAATGACAATGATTATTGGAACTGGTCAAAACAATGGATAACCGAAGTGTATCGTCTTTTGAAACCGGATGGAACTTTTTGGCTGGCTATCGGTGACGAATATGCCGCCGAATTAAAAATGATCGCAACACGAGAACTCGGTTTCATCTGCCGGAATTGGGTGATTTGGTATTACACCTTCGGTGTTAACTGCAAACAAAAATTCACACGCTCACACGTTCATCTGTTTTACTTCGTCAAAAACGCCAACCAATTCACCTTCAACGATGACGCCATCCGCATCCCGAGTGCGCGGCAACTCGTTTACAAAGATAAGCGTGCGAATCCGAAAGGGCGTTTGCCGGATGATACATGGGTTCTCCGCCCGCAGGAGCTGGAACATGAATTTGGTTTTGATAAAGATACCTGGTTTATCTCGCGGGTTTGCGGTACGTTTAAAGAACGTGAAGGATGGCACGGTTGCCAGATGCCGGAAGCAATTCTCGAACGAATTATTACAATATCCAGTCATCCAAACGAAAAAATTCTTGACCCTTTTCTCGGCAGCGGGACAACTGTTGTGACTGCCCAAAAACTCGGTCGGCAATTTCTCGGCTTTGAATTATCAAAAGAATACTGGGAACAATGTCAAAAACGTCTTAATCTTTTCGGTAAAAATATTCACAACACCCCAAAAACAAAAAAACTTCTCAACAGGATTTATTGATATTACGGAGAATAACGGATTGACTGAGATTTCCGGTTATTTGGTTGAAACGGCAAAAGGTGTCTTGCTTATTTAGGCGTTATTATTAGAATGATTGTAAAAATATAAGAGTGAAAGAGAGCAAAAAAAACTCGTAAATGGAAAATCTCTCATAATTTCACTCTTTTCGCCGCTGATTATTTTTTATTCTTGTTATGCAATCCGTACAACACCTTTCGTTTGAGCGACCGATTTTCGAACTTGAAGCCCGAATTGAATCACTTAAAAAGGATTCTTCTACATCGGAGGTTCGGGAGGAGATAGCTCAACTTCGCAAAAGTCTGCTGCAACTTCAAAAAGAAATTTATGCTTCACTTCAACCTTGGGAGACGGTTGAGGTGGCTCGTCATCCGAATCGCCCGCAGACAGTTGATTATCTTGAGATGGTTTTTGACGAATTTATTGAGTTACATGGTGATCGTTTCTTTGGAGATGATCCGGCGATTCGCACGGGGTGGGCAAAACTTGATGAGTTCAAGGTTATGGTGGTGGGTCAACATAAGGGTCGGAATCTCAAGGAGCGGCAAGTTTGTAATTTTGGTTGTCCCCATCCGGAGGGGTATCGAAAGGCGTTACGGATGATGCGGATGGCGGCGAAGTTTCATCTTCCGATCATTAGTTTAATTGATACACCGGGGGCATTTCCGGGTATTGCTTCGGAGGAGCGTGGGGTTGCTCTTACGATTGCGGAATTAATGTTCGAAATGTCTAGATTACCAACGCCGATTATTTGTGTTGTTATTGGGGAAGGGGGGTCAGGTGGAGCGATTAGTGTTGGGGTTGGTGATCGTGTGGCGATGCTTGAACACGCTTATTATTCTGTTATTAGCCCAGAGGGTTGTGCGGGGATTCTTTGGAAGAGTGGAGAGCACAAAGACAAAGCAGCAGAAGCACTCAAAATGCGTTCAAAAGACTTATTGGGTTTTGGAGTGATTGAAGAGATTATTGAGGAACCGCTTGGTGGGGCGCATCGTGATCCGCATTTAGCGGCTTCCCGCTTGAAACATTATTTGCGGAACCAGCTCAGAGAACTTGTCAAAGTTCCGATTGACCGTCTTGTTTCTGAACGTTATAAACGTTTCCGTAAACTTGGAGTATTTGAGGAATTGAAAACGGAAAATTAACCGTTTGAATCCAGATCAAATCTTATTTTAATTATCAAATTTAAGAACAAAAATATGATTTATCCGCCCTAGTAACGTCCGATAATGTTTCTTATGTTCGGTTAGGAATAACCGGACATAAGCGATATTTTTCGGGTGAATAAGTCTGTATTTCTAGGCTATCCTTTACTTTTTGGGTATCCTATGAAAAACAAATCAATTGTAACGAAAGCGGAAAAATCAGAATTATCTTCTCCGGTAATTTCTAAGCGAAAAACCGGTCGTCCTTTTAAGTTTGGCGAGCCGACGAAACTCTGTCGAATACCGTTATCTTTTGAGCCGGTTCTATCCGTTCTCCTTTTGCTTTGGGAGAAAACCCGGGACATAGAAGATCCGAAAAAATCACTTATCCAGCGTGCTAAACGTATGCGCGAGATGGCAGATTTTTTTGAAGACTGTGAAACATTAGTGAAATTGAACAGAGGTAAAAAATGAAATTTACAACAGATAGTGTAATAGATTTTTTAGGTGTTCCGGTTGAATGTTCTTTTGAGCCGGTTGGTACAGATTATAGAAGTATGATAACTGAACGAGAAGCTAGATTGTGTTATGAAGCAGCGCTTCGAGAGTTGGTTTCTGATTCATTGCAGTCGGGTTGTCGTATAGAGGTTTTTTCAGTTACCCGCAAGCAGTGTATGAATGAGTACCGAGTAAAATTAAGTCAATCTTTTATTCATGGAACAGAAAAAGTTTCCAATATTT
>JAITBS010000481.1 GCA_031283515.1 Planctomycetaceae bacterium | reverse complement strand
ACCATGGCATGGTGGCAGGATGGTACCAGTAATCAAATCATTATTGGCGAAAAACATATTCCGGCAGGTAAAGTAGGAGGTACTGAATCTGGTGGTGTTACCGGAGACATTTCCTACTTATGTTTTGGCGGTGATTACTCTTCGATGGGAGGACTCAGAGTAATTGTTTGTGGAGTCGATTCTTACGGTGTAAATGTTGTTGCTCCGCTTCGCCGACCTCAAGATTTTGTCAACACAACAAGTATTATTTTCGAAGAAACAAATTCCGGTGCGAGTTTTGGAAGTTGGCACGCAGGTATTTGTAATTTTTTAATCGGCGATGGTTCCGTCCGACCAATTGCAGTTACAACTCCCACAACAATTCTTGGAGCAATTGCCATCGTTAATGATGGACAACCTGTTTCCGTACCGTAAATGGAACTGATCAGCGTTAGCCGGTTTTAATAAAGAGTTGGAAGTTGATAGTGGAGAATGGAGAGTTCGCAAGCGGAATGATTGCCGAAACGGTATTATTCCACATGCGAACTCTCCACCTCTCCACTTTCAACTCTCCACTATCAACTCTCCAAAAAACGTCTTGTTTAAAATAATCTTGTAAGGTATAATGACCTCAATTATGTGACTATTGAGTTTTAAAATTTTTATTCAGTTTGAAATGTGAGGTGTCTAATGCAACTGCGTTATTTGGTTAGATTTATGTTATTTTTTATTGCGGCTGTTTTTACAACAACCGTTTGGAGTGATGAATGGTCGCCGTGTGGGAATGTTTTGTTTCATCTCGGCAGACCGGATGCTCAATCAGCAGAATTTCGTTTCACACCAAAATGGCAAGAGTTCGCCAATACCCAAAAAACTGTTCTCCATTTTATTGTTGGAAAAAACCGTGCTCGTGATTGGTCGCCAATACATATCAGTACTCGCGATATGAAAAACGCCGGACATTCATTCACGTTTGAAATCTCTTTTGAATCCGATAAAAATTATGAAGAACCATTGTATTTCATTGTCGGTGCCGCGTTTGCCCACCCAACAGAGCAGTCGCAAATCATTGTCGATGTCAACGGCAAAACCGCAGAACCAAAACGTCAACCCAAAGGTCCCGGAAGTGATAAGTTCAACGCAGTTAATGATATAGGCTATTTCGAACCGGTTATTATTGAATTACCTAAAAATTCTGTTGTTCAGGGAACCAATAAACTTCAAATAACACTTCGTGACGGTAGTTGGCTCTTTTACGATTATTTGGTCTTGTGTGATAAACCCAATCCCCCACAACAATTACCGCCGCTCAATCTCAAAAAAGAATTTCGTGCAAGCGATATGAAAGATATTAACGAAATTCTTTTTGTTGTCCGAAAACCCGGTACCGATGAACATTGGTACGCCAACTTTGGTTATTACGCTGCCGATAGCAATCTTCGACCATTTCCGCTCGAAGCCGGAGCATGGTTGAACATCTTGAATGTCGATTCGGGGCAAGTTCGGACTGTTTTCGAAGATAAAGCAGGAACAATTCGTGATCCCCAATTACATTATGACAGTAAAAAAATCATTTTTTCTTATCTTCCTAAAGGAAAAAAACATTTCAATTTGTATGAAATTAACCTTGACGGAACCAATTTACGGCAAATTACTGACGGCGATTGGGATGATATCGAACCCACCTACACCGCTGAAGGAGATATCATTTTTTGTTCCAGCCGTACAAAACGTTGGGTTCAGTGTTGGTTGACGCCGGTTGCGACATTACACCGTTGCGGACCAAACGGCGAGAATATCCGCGAAGTCTCCGCCAACATCGAACACGATAACACGCCTTGGCCCTTGCATAACGGACAAATTTTGTACACCCGTTGGGAATACGTTGATCGCAGCCAAGTTCATTATCATCACCTTTGGACAATGAATCCCGACGGCACACGACATAACACCTTTTATGGTAATCTCACACCGGGAATTGTGATGATTGACGCCAAACCGATTGAAAATAGTAATAAAATTGTTGCTTCGTTTTCTCCTGGTCATGGTCGAACGGAACATTATGGTTGGTTGACACTTGTTGATCCGGTTCTCGGACCTGACCATCCCGACGGAGCAGTTCGGATCGGACTTCACGCCGACCACGCCGATCCTTGGGCATTTTCCGAAAAGGCGTTTCTCGCCGCCAGACACCAACGTATGGAATTGGTCAATACCGACGGATGTGAGCAAACACTTTATGAACTTCCTGAAGATTTGAAAACCGCCGGATTTTGTATCCACGAACCTCGCCCCATTAAAAACCGGCAACGTGAAATGACCGTTTCCAATACAGTTGATTGGTCGCAAACTCATGGTCGGCTTGCTGTTGTCAATATTTACGAAGGGCGTCAGATGCGAAAGATTCAACCTGGTTCCATTAAAGAACTTCTTGTCCTGGAAACACTGCCGGAACCAATTCATTACAGCGGCGGAATGGATCAAATCTCAAACGGAGGAACCTTCACTCTCGAACGTATTGTCGGAACAGTTCCGGTACAAGCGGACGGTTCCGCATTCATGGAATTACCGGCACTTCGCAGTTTTCTCTTTGTCGCCATCGACCACGAAAATAAACCGGTTAAACGGATGCACAGTTTCACCAATGTCATGCCGGGTGAGATTTCTGCTTGTATCGGTTGCCATGAACCGCGAACACAAGCTCCAATAACTCTTGAATCACCTTTGATTAAAGTGTTGTCGCGTGCGCCGGTTCGACCCAAACCAATTGAAGGAATTCCTGAGGTTTTTGATTTTCCGCGTGATATTCAACCGATTCTTGATAAGCATTGTGTTTCATGTCATAACAATGACCGGATGGACGGCGGAGTCAATTTGGTTGGTGATTGGGGAGCGCAGTTTACGTTTAGTTATCTCAATCTTTCCTACCGAAATATGTTCGGCGATAACCGCAATAGACCCGCAAGTAATTTTGAACCCTACACCATCGGAAGCAGTGCAAGTAAACTGATGAAATTGATTAACGAAAGTCATGGCGAAACAAAACTTTCCGATGCAGAAAAGAAAATGATTCGATATTGGCTGGATGTTGGAGCCAATTATGCCGGAACTTACGCCGCCAACGGTACCGGACAAATCGGTTGGCATTATCGCAATAAACTGGTTGTTACGGACGAGAATTGGGCAGAGGTTAAGGAAATGAATAACATACTGAAACGGCGTTGTGATTCTTGCCACACGAAGGAAAAAAATATGTTACTGCCCCGCGCATTAACACATAATGTTCCGCGATACAGCCGCCAACTGTTTTTTAATTTTACGGATCCGCCGAAATCACGCTTACTGACGGCACCGTTGTCAGCCGATGCCGGCGGCAAACAACGTTGTAGTGAAACAGTATTCACCGACACGGATGATTCTGATTACAAATTGCTTTTGACGGCAATTGAACGTGGACGGCGTTTTATTCTTGAAGAGAGCAATCGTTTTAGTAGGCAGCCGTTTTACGCCAATGAAGCCTACACACGTGAAATGATCCGTTACGGCATTTTGCCGCAGGATCACGACCGAACAAAAACTCCCATAGACCCTTATGCTGTTGACCAAAAATATTGGCAATCACTTTGGTATTCGCCGAAAAATTGATTGGTAAAACAGCTGAGACAAGTGGAGAGTTAATAGTGGATAGTGAATAGTGAATAGTGTCGCAAGCGTCCTAATTTACCAAAACGGTAGTACTCCGCTTGCGCAACTATCCACTCTCCACTATCAACTCTCCACTCTCAACTAAAAACCGACCTCATTTTCACCTAATTTTCCGAACAAAACAACCTCAGTAGCCAATAAGCCTCTCAACACGTCAACCTCATTACCTCAGGGAACTTCTAAAAACTAATTTTAGAAGGAACGCGGGCGTCCCGCCTGCATGACAAACGCCTAAATAGGCGGTCGAGACGACCGCGATCCTAATAAAAATAAATTTTACATGAGTTTT
>JAITBS010000477.1 GCA_031283515.1 Planctomycetaceae bacterium | reverse complement strand
TATATTACGAATTATTGTAATATATCAGTGGAATTTTTGTTTTTCCCATTAGCCCCGATAGGGGCGTCAGGATTATAACCCGCCCCAACGGGGCAATGGAATAGTTGAGAGTGGAGAGTTCGCAAGCGAATTATTGCCGGAACGGTATTACTTCCGCTTGCGACACTATCAACTATCCACTCTCAACTAACCACTGCCCTTTCAGGGCTACCTATTGTTGTTAACTACAAATATTCCGCTGATAGATTACGAATTATTAAAATTCTGTCTTTCAGACAGAGGTTTGTTAGTTGTACGAGTCCGTAGGTCGATGACTTGCGGTTATGAAAATCACACCCCTTGCGGGGTGAAAATCGAAAAACAAAAATTCCACTGAATAATGATGAAAGTAATTTTTATAAATACACACAGTATAAATGTTGCATCTTTTAGAACATACCTAAATTTTTAACGGAGAGTAATATCTATCAACAATAAACTCTCCGCTAAAAATAGACAAATCATTTCGGTGTACAGAAAAATATTGAGTTATAAGTGTTATGATCTGTTACAAATATATGTAACCGGTTATAAACACAAATAGATACAATTATTCTGGTGAATTTTCCTTTGCTGATTTTGTTTTCGGTTTTGTTTTGTTTTTTTGCAAGAGTTTTTCCGATTCCAAAGCCCCGTTTGCTTCTTTGATCTTTTGTACTTGGTCTGCGGTCAGCAAAGCGTCCACTTGTTGAGCACTTTCCTGTTCCAAAAGTTCAATACGGATTTTTAACAACTCGATTAGTTCGGCGTATTCTTTTTGAATAGAATACATTTCGTCCCGTTGTTTATTGGTGACGATATTCCGATAACCGTTTGGAAGCCGTCCAGTCAATTTTTTCTCGACTTTCAAGCCGTTTATTACCTGGCTTCCTTGTTCCGCTTTTTCAAGCTGTAACCGTTGTGCGTTGACCGGTTTGGCGGTAACTTCGGACGGTGCGGGCGTTTCTTGTGCCATTACAGTAACAGCGCAAAGAACACCGAAAATCATTGAAATTCCAGACACCATCAGTTTTTTCTTAGTAGTCATAAACATAATCATGAGATAATTTGTTGAGCCGCCGTAATACAGCGACAAGTTGAAAAAAAGCGGGAAACAGAAATATTCCCCGTAAACACAAATTAGGTATTTAATTTTCCAATTTTTTAAACCATTGTCAATCGGGGATGGAAATAAAAAATAATATAAAGAAACTCAAAAACCTAATTTTTACCTGAAAAAATTTGTAAGTCCTGATTTTTTAAGGTCAAATTTATAAAAAGCGAAGTTTTTAGAAGTTCCCTTTTATTTCTCAAATTTTCACCTATAATGTTGTAGTTTGATCACCTTATAACCATCAGCATTGTTATAAAAATACAATGATTACCGGAAATGTGTGTTTCAATATTTTCGGTTTCAAAAAAAAGAAGACACCAGAAAAATTATGAATACATTAAAAGCAAAATATGATCATCTCAAAAAGTATTTAAGTCAATTTGATCGTCTGGTGATAGCGTTTTCCGGCGGAGTGGACTCAACATTTTTGCTTCAGTCGGCTCAAATAGTTTTGGAAAACCGAATTATTGCAGTAACCGCCAGATCATGCAGTTTTCCGAAACGGGAACTGGATGAAGCATCTGATTTTGTTCGAAAAAATGGAATTGAACATATTATTGTTGATTCGGAAGAATTGGACATTGAAGGTTTTTCCAAAAATCCAGTCAACCGGTGTTATCTTTGCAAAACAGAACTTTTTACAAAAATTCGTAAGATTGCGGATTCTTATGGTATTCGAAATGTTGCGGAAGGTTCCAATGCCGATGACGAAGGAGATTATCGACCGGGTCTTCAAGCGGTTTCGGAACTCGGTATTTTGAGTCCGCTCCGTCACACGAAATTGACCAAAAACGATATCCGGCAACTTTCCTCTGAACAAGGATTACCAACATGGAACAAACAAAGTTTCGCTTGTCTTTCGTCGCGTTTTCCATACGGTGAAGATATCACAAAAGAACGCCTGACCATGATTGACCAGGCAGAACAATTTTTACTTGATTCCGGTTTCCGTCAGGTTCGTGTACGTTTTCACGGTAACTTAGCCCGAATTGAAACAGACAACGACGGTTTTCAAAAATTGTTCGATAAAAAATTGCGGGAAACCATTTATAAACAGTTTAAGAAAATTGGTTTTATTTATGTTTCTATTGACATTCTTGGTTATCGTACCGGAAGTATGAACGAACCGTTAAAAATTATCAATCAGTAAAAATAAGTTTATTGTTATTTTATGACAACTGCTCACGTACAATAAACATAATATTTCAATGATCTTTTTATTTGAACTGTAAGAATTAACGTAAAGATGATTTGTAGTTTGGGATTGTAATTACAAACGACACTTCGCAAATCACAATTACATACCGCAGAATATTACCAGTAAACAAGATGTTGAAAACTTATAGAGCAGGTAATTTTTGATTATTTATCTTGTGTAAATTTTTGTGTGAATTGTTACGGAAAATCTAAATAAAAGATTACAATTATTTATGTTATTTTTAAGTGTTATTATTCCGGTTCGTAACGAATCGCAATATATTGTGGAAGTTCTTGACCGTTTGTTGGAACAGGATTATTGTACGGATCGGTTTGAGATTCTTGTTGTGGACGGTTGCTCAACAGACAATACTCAGGAAATAGTACGAAAATATACGGAACAATATTCCAATATCCGATTATTTGCAAATCCGAAACGGCTTTCAAGTGCTGCCCGAAATATCGGAATCGAACAGGCTCATGGCGATATTGTTCTTATTATTGACGGACATTGTCTTATTGAAAACCGTAAGATGCTGAAAAATATTGATACGGCATTGGAACAATCCCAAGCCGATTGTCTGGGACGTCCGCAACCGCTTGAAATGACCGGAGCCTCAACTCTTCAATGGGCAATTGCTTTCGCTCGACGTAGTCCATTGGGGCATCATCCTGATTCCTTTATTTATTCAGGACAAGCACAATATTCTCCGGCAATCAGTGTTGCGGTTGCTTATCGTAAAGAAGTTTTTGAAAAAGTCGGCAAGTTCGATGAAACTTTTGATGCTTGTGAGGATGTTGAAATGAACCATCGCATTGATAAAGCAAAACTCCGTTGTTATTTCGATCCGGCAATTGCAGTTCATTATGTCCCGCGAAAAACGCTTATCGGTCTTATGTTTCAGATGAACCGTTACGGGCGTGGCAGGATCAAATTGTTTCGTAAACATCGGGAAACTTTTTCGTTAAAAAGTTTTGGGCTTGGTTTTTTTGTTTTCGGAGTGATTTTGGGGTTACTTTTTTGTTGGATACATCCGGTATTGTTTAATGTTTATGTTTTTGTTCTTAGTCTTTATATTTTCACTGTTCTGATCGAATCTGTTCGGATTACTATTCTGAATCGCCGTTTTGCCGTTTTGTTCTTTCTGCCAATAGTTTTCATGTCAATTCATTTCGGATTTGGTTTTGGTATTCTGTATGAATTTTTGGGAGGATTTCAAAGACATCTATGTAACCAATCGCGTAAATCTACAGAAGGTAGATAATCTTTTTCCACCAAAGTTACTTGCCTTTTGATTTTTGCATAACGGTAAAAGGTGAAGAGAAGGGCGGGGATTATAAACGATTACGATTTTTCTCTGTATTTTAAATATGATTGGTAGTATTTTTTCGTCATAAAGAATCTCTGGTCAGCAAATGAAAACCCAACCACTTGACTGTTCCGGTGAAAGGGATATAATAAAGTAGTTCATTTTTTACAAGGTTTGAATTGAGGGGAATTAGTTTTGTCTCTTAGGCAGGCTAATTCCCTTTTTTCTTCTAGTTTTTTATAGAAAAGCCATCTTGGCTTCCAAACAAAAAACTCAATTTGAACGTATTCTAGCACTGAACCTGATCTATAAATATATGAATCATTCTATAAAATGATTCGAAGTACCACTTTATTTTCAGTCTGCCTTACTTTACAATATTTGAGGAAGTATTTCACCTGGCGAGGTAGTTTTCAAAAAAGTCGGAGCTTTTAATTGTACTACCTCGCCTGACGAAGTATTTCGCCAAAAGATGCTAATGGATGCCTCACTAATTTGTGTTTCACTATATTATGTCAAAAACAACCGCAGAAAAACAGCAAAAACGAACCGGTAAGAAAAATACCGCTTCCCAGTCGCAATCTCAAGGATTGCCGGGGTTTTCTTTTATGACTTCGGACTTGATTCGCGGTCACACCGAAACAATTATTTTAGCAAATTTATTGAAAGGCGATACTTATGGATATGAAATTAACAAACGGATTCAAGGTTTAACCGGTAATCTTTACGAACTTAAAGAGGCAACACTTTATTCGGCATTCCGTCGGCTCGAAAAAGCCGGATTGGTCAAATCTTATTGGGGCGACGAAGAAACCGGCGCAAGACGGCGTTACTACTCCATTACCGACGAAGGTAAAAGTGTCTATTGGAGCAGCAAAGTCGATTGGGATAAAGCAAAAGAACTTATCGATGGGCTTATCCGTGAATTTTGACCAACCGTAATTTCATTAACCGACTTGGGAGTCAACCTTGAAAACGAAATACTGTTGGGTTATAATTCCGGTTTGAGTAAAAAGACATAAACGCAACAATATAAACTGAAACGAAGAAAACCGGAACATGACCGACATACCAATTATAGAAACAGAATCAACAAAATCGAAACCGTTCAGTACAACAGGTTATCTTGTAAAAACAACCTTTTGGGCAACTCTTTTACCGGGAATGATTGTGTCTGCTCCGGTTTTATTTCTTGCCTGTTTTAGTCCGGTATTTTTTATAACTATTCCGATATTCGTATGTTGTGCATTTCTTTTTTATTGTTTTAATCAATTTCGAAAACAATTCGCAACGCATTTACAAAACGGAAATGTTCCGAATAACTTTTTACTTTGCGTTCTACCGTTTTTTCTGCCGTTGTTTTACATTCTTATTCTTACGGCAACAGCATTCTATTTTGTTCATTCCTCACAGGATATATTGTACTTATTCGCATTCTTCGGACTGCCTCATTATGCAGGATCACATCTTGCGGGAATATTGCTCGTTATATTGTTCAATGTTCCACATGAAGTGATTTTTTTCTTTCCGATTATCCTTTCTTTTATTGTTATGATTTGGGGAGTGTTTTATGTTTCGCGTTTTTCTGTATCGGTAACGCAACGTAAAAGCGGTTTAGTGGTATTTTTCGTTTTGACAATTTTTCTTTGCCTATTGGTTTATCAGTCGCAGCAACATTTTCGGGAAACAATTCTGGCACCTCGTTACGGTAACGAAGTTATTGGCGAACAGGATACTCTTTTTCATTACAAACCGTTTTCTGAAAATAACCAATTAGTCAAAATTGACTCACCGACATTGCAAATTGACCAAGATCATCCGAAAATTCATGGGGCATTGGCATTATTTCCGGTTTATGCTGCTGCGGTTGAAGCGGTGTACCGGAATATTGACGCGAAGAAATCCAATACGATAATTCAAGGCGGTCCGACGCCGATAGCGTTTGAATCTTTATTAAGCGGTAACAGTGACATGGTTTTCATGGCAATGCCTTCCGAAAAACAATGGGCGGAAGCCGAATCGCGAGGAATTAAACTTTCCGTTACACCGATTGGTTATGAAGCGTTTGTATTTTTTGTTAGTCGGACAAATCCGGTTGATCATTTGACTCTTGAACAAATTCGCAACATTTATTCTAAACGGATTACCCATTGGAGCGATGTCGGCGGCAATAACCAAAAGATTTTGCCGTTTCAGCGTCCTGAAGGTTCCGGCAGTCAAACGATGATGATTCAGGTTATGGGTGATGTTCCGCTTGCGAAACCTGTACGGGAAGAATTTCAAGGTTTAATGGAAGGAATTGTACAACGTGTTGCTGATTATCGTAATTACAGTAATTCGATTGGTTTTTCGTTCCGTTATTTTGTTGAAGGAATGTTTAAGCATGACGGTGTAAAATTGTTACGGATTAACGGGATTGAACCGACAGTGGAGAATATTCAAAATGGTTCCTATCCGTTGATCGGACAAATTGTTATTATTACTATCGGAAACAAAAAACCGAATGTTTCGAAATTGACCGATTGGTTTCTTTCGGTGCAAGGTCAGGATTTGGTTGGGCGAGTTGGTTATGTTCCGCTTCGGGAAAAACCGGTAACCGTAACGCCTACCATTTCCGAACATCAATAGCGTATCGAAAAAACCATGTCGAACATCGCAACACCCAAGACGTTGATTCAAACACCGCATGGTATTTATGAAGGTATTGCGCCGGTGATTGTTTCGGCGAGCCGCGCAACAGATATTCCGGCATTTCACATTGATTGGTTGTTCCGGCGGTTGCGTGAAGGGTTTTGTGTTTGGCGGAATCCTTTCAATCAGAAACAACAATATGTTGGTTTTCAAAATCTTCGGGCAGTTGTTTTTTGGACGAAAAATCCTGAACCGTTTTTGTTGCGTATTGACGAATTTGAACGTTGGGAGTTGACGTATTATTTTCAGTTTACGCTTAATGATTACGAAGCGGAACGGTTTGAACCGAATCTTCCGTCGCTTGAACAACGAATTGAAACGTTTCGAAAACTTTCGTGTTGTATTGGAAAAGAGCGTATTATTTGGCGTTTTGATCCGATTCTTCTTGCGGATGGTTTATCGGTTGATCATATTTTTGAACGAATTTGTTTTATTGGCGACCGATTGGCGGGATATACGGAAAAGCTGGTGTTTAGTTTTGTTGACATTACAAATTATCCGAAGGTTCATCGTCGTCTTAAACGAATTTCGTTGCATCCGCGTGAACTTGTTATGTCGGAGATGTCCCGAATTGCCAATCGGATTGCCAAGCAGACGCGGCGCTGGAAAATACAACCGGCGACGTGTTGCGAAAATAGTGATTTTTCGCGATACGGTATTGTACCGAACCGTTGTGTTGATCCCGAACTTTTGCGGCGGTTGGCTCCGAATGATCACGTATTGACGGCGTTTTTAGCACGAACATCAAAGGATAAAGGGCAACGAAAATATTGTGGATGTATTGTATCGAAAGATATTGGTCAATATGGAACTTGCCCGCATTACTGTATTTATTGTTATGCGAATCGGTCATGCCCGATTGTGGAGTGAATAAAAATTTTATTGGATTCTCGATCACGAACAGAGTAGGGCAGGGCGATAAATGATAAAATATTACTAAAATGTAATGCGGTAGTTTTTAGGGTAGTTACCGAATTATTATTTATTAATTACAATTTTTGGAGTTACGATATGCGATTGGACAATCGACGGAATGATGAATTGCGACCGATTACGATTAAGCGGCGTTTTGTGGAGACGACGCTCGGATCGATTTTGATTTCGGCGGGTAAAACGGTGGTGCTTTGTTCGGCGAGTATTGCGGACGAGTTGCCGAAATGGATGCCGAAAGATTCGGGGCGGGGTTGGATTACGGCGGAATACCGGATGTTGCCCGGCAGCACCAACCCGCGAACACCGCGCAACGATAAACCCGATGGACGCGCCACCGAAATTCAACGCCTCATCGGTCGTTCACTCCGTTCCGTTGTCAATCTTGAGAAATTGGGACAACGAACTGTTTATATTGACTGCGACGTTCTGCAAGCCGACGGCGGAACTCGAACTCTATGTATTACCGGTTCTTACATAGCGATGATGGATGCGTTTGATTCGTTACTTTTAGCGGAATCACCGGTTACGGATTCGGTGGCGGCGGTGAGTGTTGGCATTGTTAGGGGTGTAGCGATGCTTGATTTGGCGTACAGTGAGGATATTGAAGCGGAAGTGGACATGAATGTTGTGATGACTGGTTCGGGGCGGTTTGTCGAGATTCAGGGCACCGGCGAAGAATACACTTTTTCCGAAGAAGAACTCGCCCAACTACTCGCACTCGGAAAGAAAGGAATCCGCGAATTATTCTATCTAGTTAATAGTTATGAGTGAATCGTGAATCGTGTTCGCAAGCGGAGTTTTTGCCGCAAGATCAGTAATCCGCTTGGCGACACTTTCCACTATCAACTATTCACATCCTGTTTAACCGAGCGAAGTATTGAAACGGAGTCCCTTGAAAACGCCGCAATTAGAAGTAAAATGGGAGGTTTTATAGATGACCCGGTCCTAATTCCGATAAAACATTCCGTATTCCAGCATGGGCAAGACATCGTGGCATCCTGCTTTTTGGGGCGCAATGCAACTCGAACTTAAAGAGTATCGGGACGTGTTGGAGTTCACCTCCGAATATCAATTAACCAGTGAGCCGTTACGAATTGATGTTCTCATCATCAAAAAACTCAAAGATGTTGTCATCGACAAAAACATTGCCCGTATTTTTCGGACTTATAACATTTTTGAATACAAGAGTCCCAGTGATTCACTTACTGTTGAGAGCTATTACAAAGCACACGGTTATAAATTGTTGTACGCGTCCCAAGAAAAGATAGATATCGACGAACTATCGGTAACTCTGGTAACATCTCAACATCCCTATCAACTGTTGAAATACCTATCCAACCGTCATAAAATAACCTCATCCCAAACAGGTATTTATCTTGTAGAACATGATCTGGGACCGAAGCAAATCGTGGTTTCCAAAGAATTAGCACAAGATGAGAATCTCTGGCTTTACTATTTGAATAAAAAACTAACAACAACCCGTTTGCGTTATATTTTAACTGAGGCAACGAAATACGAACAAGATACTGCTCTTAAAACGTATCTTGATACACTCTTCGATGCCAATATCAACACATTTCAGGAGGTAATTATGAGTAAAAAAGTGGATCAATGTTTAAAAGACCTCGGTTTGGTCGATAAATGGCGTGCCGAAGGGAAAGCCGAAGGGAAAGCCGAAGGTGAAGCCGAAGGTGAAGCCAAAGGGAAAGCGGAAATGATTATTCGTATTTTATCTCGTCGTTTAGAATCGCCTCCGAAATCACTTCAGAAAAAAATCCTCTCGATTCACGATAGAACCCAGTTGGATGAACTGGCGGATTTTGCACTTACATGTGTTTCGTTAGATGAATTTGCGACTGCGTTAAGATGAAAATGCCGGAACCAATCTTTTTGTTTTTTTGATTATTTGCACGGTAAAAGATTACCCTTGATACTCTTTATTTTGTCGAGGGCTCTTTAAGTTATTGGGAACATTTACTGAACAAAAGTGTCCTTTTAACCGGACGAAGTATCATCGTGAATCGTGTTCGCAAGCGGATTATTGCCGAAACGGTAATGATTCCACATGTGAACTCTCCGCTCTCAACTCTCCGCTCTCAACTCTTCACTATCAACTACTCACTGGGGGCTTGAATTTTGCAAATAAATGGATAACCTGAATGAGATGTAATGTTCATTTCAGTCCGCATATTGTGCTGATTTTCGCAGAGCGAATTTCATTATCAGCGAAGATCAGCGTCATCTGCGGATAATCTCTGCATTTATTTGCGGACAATATTGTTCCCGAAAAGGGGAAAGATTCAGGAATTACCAAATCAATGTTGACCCTCGAAAAATTCCGGCAAGCCGCTGCTGTTTTACAAAATATTATTTTGGATACCGGCTTGATTTACAGCAAGCATTTCACCCAGCAAACCGAAAATAATATCTGGTTCAAACCGGAAAATATGCAGTTGACTGGTGCGTACAAAATTCGCGGTGCTCTCTACAAAGTCTCCACCCTTTCACCTGAACAACGTCAACGCGGTCTTATCACTGCCTCCGCCGGAAATCACGCACAAGGTCTTGGTTTTGCGGCACAATATTATAATGCCAAAGCAACTATTGTCATGCCGGAAACAACTCCTCTTGTTAAGGTTAATAACACCAAAGCTTACGGAGTTCAGGTTGTTCTTTCCGGCAATATCTATGACGACGCCTATGCCCACGCTCTCACTCTTGCTCAAGAACATCATTATGAATTTGTTCATCCGTTTAACGATATTGATATTGCCACAGGGCAGGGGACATTAGCGTTTGAAATTTTACGGGTTTTGCCGGAAACCGATGTTATTCTTGTTCCGGTTGGCGGCGGCGGTCTTCTTGCCGGAATCGCCGCTCTCGCCAAAATTCTTAAACCAAACATTAGCATTATCGGAGTCGAACCTTCTGGTGCGGCGTGTATGAAAATGTCGCTCAAAGAAGGGAAGGTTACCTCGCTGCACAAAGTCGAAACAATTGCCGACGGTGTCGCTGTCCGAACACCGGGAGATATCATCTTTCCCTACGTACAAAAATATGTCGATGATATCATCACCATTGATGATAAAAAATTAGTCGATGTTTTTCTTGACCTCATGGAAAGCCATAAAATGATTGTTGAAAATGCCGGACTTTTATCGGTGGCGGCATTGAAATATCTGGAAGTGAAAAATAAAAATGTTGTTGTACTTCTAAGCGGCGGCAATATGGATGTCATTACCATCTCCTCACTTGTTCAGCATGGTCTTCGCAATCGGGGGCGCATTTTCACCTTTAGTGTTCGGTTGCCGGACAGACCGGGTGAACTGCACCGTATCTCTGGAATTATCGCACGCGAACGCGGTAATATCATCGAATTACAGCATAATCAATTTGTCGATATTAACCGCAACAGCGATAAAGGTACTGAGTTAATCGTAACCCTAGAAGCATTCGGACACGAACACAAAAATACAATCATGACCGCATTGTCACAAGAAGGTTACGCTGCGAATGTTGTTTCGTAACTGAAGTATTACAAAAAAAGGATTTATTTATGAACACACAACCGAAAAAACAATTGCCTTACGGCAATGCCGACTTCAAAAAAATCCGAGCCGATAATTTTATCTATATTGATAAGACACGGTTTATCGAAGCACTTGAGAAAGAAAGTAATTCGTCACAAATATTTATTCGTCCGCGTCGATTCGGTAAGAG
The DNA here is from genome assembly GCA_031283515.1 of Planctomycetaceae bacterium. Lineage (GTDB taxonomy): Bacteria > Planctomycetota > Planctomycetia > Pirellulales > Thermoguttaceae > WRKP01. The sequence continues at coordinate 1,245 of JAITBS010000477.1, read as the reverse complement.
TTTATTGCTTTCTACGCTCACGTATTATTATGATGTGAACTATGCGGATGAATTTGAACGTTTATTCGGCGATCTTTATATTGGTCAACATCCTACGCCGCGAAGAAACAGTTATGCGGTCATGAATTTTGATTTCTCCGGTTTAGATACGGCACGTGGTGCGGAGGCGTTTATTGTTTCTTTTTGCAGTAAGATTCGTAATTATGCTTGCCGATTTCTGGCTGATCACAAAAACATTTTCCCGAATACCGAAGAAATAATTCGGCAGATGTATGAAGAACCGCCGACTCTTGAGGTGATGGAACGAGTGTTTAGTGTTGCGAAATCGGCGAACATACAAGTGTTTGTGATTATCGACGAGTACGACCATTTTGCGAATGATCTTATTGCTATGGGAACTGCACAAGGCAATGATTTTTACAAGCATGTGGTCAAAGCCAATGGGATTGTGCGGGATTTTTACGAAACGATTAAATCGGCAACAACGTTTTCTATTGTGGATCATACTTTTATTACGGGCATTTCACCGGTGATGCTTGGCGATCTTACCAGCGGTTACAATATTGCAACCAACCTGACACGCGAAGTGCTTTACAATGAGATGTTGGGTTTTACCCGCGAAGAGGTGGAACGGTTAATGGCGGAGATTGGAATTGGCGTCAATCAACTTAATGTCGATATCGAATATTATTACAATGGTTATTTGTTCCATGGGGCAGGCGAAAACAAAGTCTATAACCCGTCAATGATGCTTTACTTTTTTAATCAATGGTCTAAAACCGGTAAAAGCCCTGAAAATCTTATTGATCCGAATTTGTGTATGGATCCTATTCGGTTGAAACGTCTTACACAAAGCGATCACAACCGCGATATTTTGATTAAAATTATTAAAGAGGGGCATATTCTATCGAATGTATTGGAGAAATTCTCGCTTGATAAATTGAGTGATGACAGTTATTTTATTTCGTTACTATTTTATATGGGTTTGCTCACGATTAAAGAGTCTTATCTGAACAAATTATATTTGGTGATTCCGAACTATTCGATTCAACAAGTGTATTGGGAACAGATTCGGTTACACATAGAGGCAAATTCGCAACAGATAACAATGAATACGGATTTGGTTGAAGAAACAATTTATGCGATGGCAATGGAGGGCACAATAGAAGGGTTTATTGATTATATTTCAAAAAATGCGTTTAGTAAGTTATCGGCATTTGACTTGCAGCGTTTTGACGAAAAATA
>JAITBS010000291.1 GCA_031283515.1 Planctomycetaceae bacterium | reverse complement strand
CTGTTCGGCACAACAGCCGCCGCATGGCGTGAGGCAAATCCCAACTTGAAAGGCAATATCCGCGATTACGCCTCAATCAACGAGCTGATTTGCCTTTCAAACATGGAAAACATCAACGCCGTACTCATTAACGAAGGACTTCCGCAACGCGAACGCCTGATAAAGTTGAATAAAATCGCTATTCAGCAAATGACGGTTTTGCAGGAAGTGGAGGGTCGGAAACTGTTGCGATGAAATGTTTTTTTATTGTACTTTTGCACCGGAATATAAACAACAACACAAAAAATTAATATGAAAAAAATAAATGTGAAAAATACGGAAGTAACCGTATATTAAGATAAATAATGAGGACTATATCTGTATAACCGACATGATTAAAGCTAAGGACGGCGAATTTTTGTTTTTCCCTTTAACCTTGTTAGAGTGTAATGAACCGTAGGTGGAGCAAAACGTAATCTATGGTCAACTCAGCAAAACACTGCAAGAGCGAGATGATGGTTGTTCCGATTGATAATCTCACACTTTGTTGGTTGGGTTGTCACGGGATCAATTCTGTTATAGAATAGTTTTTGTTTTGGCGGTGCGGTACAAAATAATATTGTAAATAATATGAAAAAAATTTTGATTTTTTGTGGTTTTTTCGTATTCCTTTTTTCCGGTTGTGATTGCCGTCGTACAACACATCCCAATATTGCTTTTACAATTGAGGGCGGTGTCAATGCGGATAGCGAACTGCGTCAAAAAGAAGATTTTGATCGGTCATTCGCGGTACTTAATTCATTGGAGAGTTCGCCATGTCTTACGGAAACGCCCGGTTATGAAAAACTTGTCAGTATAACCGATTGGCTCAATAAATGGATTCAACGCCGCACAACGGATGAACATTGGCAACCGGATTCCGCTCTTCTCGAAATGGAAACCATCACCCGAACTGTTGCCGCTACCGCTTTGGAAACCGTTCAATTACTCAATCTTTTGCAAGGAAAAAATGTTACCGATGAGAATGGGCAACCGGTTGTTCCTTCTCAATCATTGGAAGAAGAACGTAAAAAAATCACAGAACTTCTAACACGGCTTGTTACGGAACTAAAAACAATGTCCGTACGATGTGGTATTCCCGGTGTTGCCGATTATTCTCTATCGGTTGCCGAACTCCAAAAGAAATTTGCCGCACTGGAATCTATCCCCAATCTCGATGCCGCCGGTGTTCGCAACTTCACACGGCAACTCGAAAAAGAAACACTCGATTTTACCGAGATTGCCGGAATGCTGGAAAAATATGCCGCCGAACTTCGTATCGAAGGTCTTTTCATTCAACGATCCGACGCAGATTATCTAAAACAATGCACCTGGACACGAAACCTCTCCAATTGGGCACGCGGTGAAAAACAAGTTTTGCTCGAACGTGTTGTCAATTTACTGGATTGGACAATCTGTAATATTGATTTTCGGGATAAAACCGTTCAGATTACCCCCAATCAATCCATTGAAATGCCGCAACAATATCCCTGGCAAACAATGTTACTTGGTTACAGTACGTTATGGGATCGAACATGGCTTTTCATGGAACTACTTCGCCAACAACGAATTGATGCCGTTCTCTTGTCCGTGCCGTTGCCGGAACAGCCGGAATTACCATTGTTTTGGGCAGTCGGAGTTCTTTTGGACGGCGAAGTTTATCTTTTCTTGCCGGCATACGGAATGCCGGTTCCGGGTCATAAGCCGCCAACAATCGCGGAAAACGGCGCCTTGTATTTTCCCGAAATCGCAACTCTTTCCCAAGTTCTTAAAGATGACCAATTACTTCGGCAATTCGATTTTTCCGAACAACAAAAATTTCCGATTACCTCAAAATTGGTTCAGGAAACAACCGCTTATCTTTTGGCAACTCCCGAATCTGCCTCCATACGTATGAAAGTGCTTGAATCCGAACTAAGCGGTGAACAAAATATGGTTCTTTACACCAATCTTCAAGAACAACGCCGACTCTTTTCAGCAATTCCAGCTGTTAAAACTGTTGAGATTTGGAAATATCCGTTCCGAACAAAATTTGAACAATTATTCATCGGACAACGTACCCGGCTTTTCATGGAACCGCTGGTTATGCCCAATCCGAAACGACAAGATTTTCCGCTCTGGATGGGACGTGTGCTTTATTTCAAAGGGCAAATCAACGGTCAAGAAAACGCAATCACTGCCTATCAAAATGCCCGTGTTCCCGACCGTGATATTATGGAATACCGAAAAATTGATCCTAATTTTCGCAATAATCCGGTGTTAGCGGCTGGAATCCAGACCGTAACAATCAATGCCAGTTATTGGCTCGGTCTGGCGTCATTCGAAATCAATTCCATCACCGCCGCCAAAGATTTTTTGAATAGTATTCAACGTAATTCGTTAAATCCTTGGCAAAATGGTATTGAATATGTTTTGGGACGTATTGCCGAACAGGAAAAAAAATACAACGACGCAATACAGTATTACGAACGAACCGCCCGAAGTCCGGCAGGCTCCGGTAATATTTTACGAGCCAAGTGGTTACAAAAAGCCGTCGACCTTACCGAAAAAGATTCAAAAAATCCTTAATCCGCATTTTTTATCAAAAATCATAAATTTTTCAATGTACTATACTTCATCGCACTTCAAAATTTAGTTACCGTCTATTTTACCAACATCAAACAATAAAAAGTGATTGAGGATAACTGTGAAAAAAACGATCATTATTTCATTGATATTATTGTTCGTTTTAGTGATTACTGTTCCGCTCCACGCCGGCAGGAACTTGTTCGAACGGAAAAAGCAAGAATCAAACGATCCCGAAACACTACACATCCATAAAACAAAGATTAGTCCGGATCAGTTAAAAAAAGTAGAAGAACTCTCTCAATCAATTCAACAAGGAAATACCAATTCGATGTTGTCGTACTATTATTTTGTACTTGTTGTTGCTTTTATTTTGACAATTACTCTATTTTATTTGTTGCATAAATTTTATTGGGAACAATATTTTCATTCACTGGATAATCCTTGGAATTTATTTCGCGAATTGTGTACCGCTCATGAATTAACCCGACCGGAACAACAAATTCTCCGGCAAATCGCAGAAGAAAAACATTGGGAAGATCCGTTACTGATTTTTATTGAACCGTTGCACTTAAAATCAGCATTGAATCTCAAACGATTTGAAAAATCTTATTCTTTAATCGAATCTCTTTTGGAAAAACTTTTCAATTTTGATACCAAAAACGACGCTCTGATGGAAACACAGTTAGTGGAACATTCTTCAACTCTTTCCACTACAATTATTTATCAAAAGGAAATATACAAAGATGAATCCAGCGGAGTCAGAAATAACTCAAGAGACAGATTAAATAAAGATTAAATAAACAGGTTATTGTTTTTCAATATTAATCGAAAAGGCGTTTTCAATGTGTTGAATACTTGGCGGGGCGTCAACGGGCCAAAAAACCGAGATAATGTCAAACCGATATGGAACATTAGTAATATGACAAATAGACATAAATTGTTGGGCGATAATAATTTGCCGTTGACGTTTTGCATTTTGGACGGTTTCTGAAGGTTTTCCGAATTTTTGTTTCCGTCGGGTTTTAACTTCCAGAAACACAAGAACAGAACCGTTGCGAGCCACAATATCCAATTCACCTTCCGGTATCCGAATATTTTGTTGCAAAATAATATAACCTTTTTCACGAAGCAGCAACACGGCTTCTTTTTCACCGGCGCGTGCGAGTTGATCTTTGGGATTATCCGAAACATTTTTTAACGAGGAAGCAAACCGTATCCAACGGCATTGATCCAATGGATTACCGGAACATTGTGAACGTAAATCATTCCAAATATGGCAACAAAAATTCCCGAATCGTTTCCACCAAGGAATTGTGTGTTGTTGAGGTCGAAGGAGTGTGATTGTTGAAAAAGCCATAGAGTGAGATTTTGGACTATAATTATAATGTGTTCAGTGGAGTTTTACAAACAGTATCGGTAACGGATAATTATGACGTAGTTAAAACGCATATTATAGAGAAAAACGTTAGAAATAAAAGTCATTATTAGCGAAAAATATTTTTTGGAGAAATTTTCGTTCATTTAAAGTTGGGAACTTCTAAAAACTAATTTCAGAAGGAACGCAGGCGTCCCGCCTGCATGACAAACGCCTAAATATGCGGTCGAGACGACCGCGATCCTAATAAAAATAAATTTTACATGAGTTTTTTAGAAGTTCCCAGTTGTTATAATATGAAAAAGCCGGAGCGAACCGAACAAGAACTTTGCCCTTTCAGGGCGTTGGGTTGGAGAGGAATTTTTACTCACCCCGTTGGGGCGGGTAAAAATCCTGACGCCCCTATCTGGGCTAATGGGAAAAACAATAATTCCACTGATAGATTACATTGTTTTTAATTATGGTAAGTCAGATGATTTCTGTAAAATGACGCCCGTTTTTTCCCCAATGACACGAGTCATTGCTCCAATGACTCGAGTCATTTCTCCAATGACTCGAGTCATTTCCCCAATGACTCGAGTCATTTCTCCAATGACTCGAGTCATTTCCCCAATGACTCGAGTCATTTCCCCAATGACGCCCGTTTTTTCTCCGATGACGCCCGTTATTTTCCCAAACTCACCCGTGTTTTTGTTCGCAAGCGGAATTTTAACCATGTGTTGATCATTCCGCTTGCGAACTATCCACTCTCCACTATCAACTCTCAACTATTCGGGCGTTGGGTTGGAGAGGAATTTTTACTCACCCCGTTGGGGCGGGTTATAATCCTGACGCCCCTATCGGGGCTAATGGGAAAAACAATAATTCCACTGATAGATTACCACGGTTTTATGATTCGTTATCGAAAAGAAGACGATACGCATTACCAAACCGTAATATCAACTCGGTTCCATCATATTCTCCATTTTGACCATGCCGACGAAGGGTTAGGGCTTGACTGTTTTCAGTTGCCATGATAAAATACTCCTTTCATTGTCAGGAAGCGGTTACTCTTTTTCCACGAAGGGAACCGCTTTTTTGTGTAAATTGGAGGAAAACACATTCCCCGAAAATCTTAAAATTACAGAATCGGAACAGAAATTTGCCTGATTTAATACGGGACTTTCGGCGGGAATGACCAGAGGAAAATAATGTAAGTATAGATTAAATAACAAGATAGAGATAGCCAAATTTAGTCCTACCCGATCTATTCGACCTACTTTAATATCGTTAACATTGACGATTCTTCCGCAAAATCGGTAAAATGTTTCGTAAATTTTATCCGTTTTAACACAATAACCGGTAAATTCTAGATAAAATTTACAGTTTTAATCAGAGTTTGTGTTTGAACATTTAAGTTATTTTATTCGAATTAATTTTGAGTTATTACCGTGAAAGTATTAAGTTACCCGCATCCGATCCTGAAATACAAATGTAAACCAATTCAAAAAATTGATCAAGGATTACGTGATATTGTGGCAGAGATGTTTCAATTGATGTACGATACGCAAGGAGTTGGTTTGGCAGCCAATCAGGTTGGTTTGCCTTACCGTCTTTTCGTCATGAATGCCTCTGGAGACCGCGAAAAAAAAGAAGAGGAATACGTTTTCGTCAATCCAATTATTCTCAAGAAAAACGGTAAATTAAAAGACAATGAAGGTTGTCTGAGTTTTCCGGGCATTAACGCTGATGTGATTCGACCGGAGTTTATCGATGTTGAATCTATTGCCCTGAACGGCGATGTTCAACATTTCCAATGGGCAGGGCGTTCGGCACGAATTGTCCAACACGAAACAGACCACCTAGATGGTATCGGATTTATTGATCGACTCTCACAAACAGCTCTCTTAGAAATTAAGGAAGAATTAGAATATATGAAAATGGCGTTTACAAGCAATCAACATCGAGGATTCATTCCTGCCGAAACCGAAATAATTCGAGAAATCAAAGAACTCGAACGGCTTCGATGTTAAACAAATAATAAATCAATCTGTTCAAACCGGATGGGCAAAATTATTCAATATCTGTACGTCATCAATCAAGACCTGTACGTTTCAAAATTCCATAAGTTAAATAACCAATACCAATCAGACCCAAAGCAAAAAAGGAATAAGAAATAGGCCAAGGTATCGGTTGTGTAAATGTTGTAAATTCCGACATACCAAAAATACTCGCAATCACATTCAGCGGAAGGAACACAATTGATAACACCGTTAACTGTTTCATCAACATATTCAGATTATTACTGACCACCGAAGCACGAGCATCCATCATTCCCGCCATAATAACGGAATAAATTTCCGCTTGTTTAAAACATTGGGTGTTATCGACATTTAGGTCTTCTAGTAATTCGTTGTGTTCCGGCGTGAAACCGATTTTTCCAGAATAACCGCGCAGTTTATCAATTAAAACGCCATTGGTTGAAATAGCACTTAAATAATAGGTCAGACTTTGGCTCAACTTAAACAGATGCAACAAATGTTTATTACTCATTGTTGTTTCGAGTTTCTTTTCTAGTTCGTCCACAATCATACTGATGGCACGAATATGTCCTAGAAATTGTGAAATGGAACGGGCAATAAGCCGCAGTAATAATTCATGAAGTCCTCCGGTAATATTGGAAACATCCTTACCGCGATCAAAAAACGTAATATCATCACTCATTACGGCAATAAGCCGGTCTTTGAAAAGATAAAGCCCCAATGATGAAACGCGGAATAAAAAATCATCGCCTTCTGAATAATGTCGGGGACGTTTGAAGATGACTGCAACATGTGTCGGTTCAAACTCAACACGTGATAATTCATCCGGGTCTAACGCACTACTCAAGGTGTGTTCATCAAGATTCAGCTCCCCAATAAGATAAAGCCGTTCCGTTTCGTTGGGGTTGACAAATACTTGAATTTTTGAGTTATCATCCTCAACCAACTGAAGCCGACCATCAATAATATCAAAATTTTTTCGCACAGAAATCTTTTTTTGTTAATAGTGTTAATAGTGTTAATAGATGGATTAGAAACTTTTAAAAATTATGTAATCTATCAGTGGAATTATTATTTTTTATTCTTCACCTCGAAGGGGTGATATTTTCATAACCGTAGGTCAAGCGAAGCGCGACCTACGGTAAACATCTCTCCTCAACATCGTCTGAAAGACGAAACTAAACGATCCGAATCATACCTTCGATTTTTAAAATTCTGTCT
>JAITBS010000279.1 GCA_031283515.1 Planctomycetaceae bacterium | reverse complement strand
GCAATTTTCGACAACTCTTGTATAGTCCTATTGATTCAGATACAATGTGAGAATTAAATTTAAGGTTGAGTTGCCGATTAGTGTTTTAATTAAAATTAATTAGTTGGATCATTCTTTTTGGAGGAATTTTATGAAATCAAAATTATTTCAAATTTTCGTTCTATTTGCAATTTTGACTGTTTTCTCTATTTCAACCCAAGTTTCAATTCAAGCACAAGATAATAGCACCGAACAACCTTGGCTTGTTGAAACAACAGAAATTGTCAAAAAAGGAATCCCCATTCCAAACCGCCCGCAAATGCTTTGGGCAAACTCTGTTCGGTTTCAAAATATTACCGAAGTTCTCGGCGGTCCCATCGAAATAGAACGTTGGGTCAACGAACCGCCAAAAGATGTTGCCGGAAAATTCGTTCTTATTGAAGTGTGGGCGACATGGTGTCCGCCATGCCGTCGCAGTTTGGCACTGCTCGAATATTTTCACAAAAAATATAAGAATGAACTGGTTGTCTTCTCCATTTGCGAAACAGATGAGGAAGCTCTCAAAAAAATGGACGGTTCAACAAAACTCGCTGATATTAAAGCTCCTCTCGCAGTGGATACCTATCGGCGTTTCGCAAACAAACTCGGTGTTTGGGGAATTCCGCACGCCGTATTGATTGAACCAATCAATGGTGCTATTCTATGGGAAGGAATGCCAACTCAAATCGGTTACGAATTAAATGATGAAAAATTAGGAAAAATTCTCGCCAATCTGAAAAAACCAGCCGTAATCGCAAAATTGCCCCAAACCGCTCCCTTTGAAATAAAAACGTGTCCGCCAGATCCCAATAAACCAAATGAAAAACCAAAAACAGAAATGCGAAGCGCCGGTGAAGAAGATGGAATAACTGTCGAAAAAGGAACTATTCAATAAGTTGATAAATATATCGCCAGATCATTTTGTTCAATGTTTTTGTTCAATGTTATTGAAAATGTAGGAAATGTTTTTAACAGAGAGTTAATTATAGTGTTGCTCTCCACTAATTTCATTGCCGTCTCTTGAAAATACCGATACATAGAATAAGATAAAGTAATGAAAAAATTATCCCCTCAATCGGTTAAAGATTCACCACCAAACAAAAAATCGTCCGTCAATATCCATGACGAGTTTGTTCGTGCGGTGTTCGCTAATCTCGAACTCGTTGCGGAGTTTCTGAAACTTTACGTCGGGAAAACCCAAAACGGATTCAAATTGTTAACATTACTCGACCTTAATCGAATCAAACTGGAAACAACACAACTTTTCGGTCCAGAAGGACGACAACGAATTGCCGATTTAATATTCTGGATTCCGCTAAAAGATAGAAAAGGTTCTGCCGGTGTCGTGTTCGTTTTTGAACATAAAAGTGAACGGAAACGGTCTTGGCCCTTCCAATTACTCAAATATTTAGTGGCAATTTGGAACAAGTTCTTCTCCGAAGCAAAAAATCCTGAAAAGAAAAACTTTATGTTGCCGGCTCCGTTGCTGATCGTTCTTCACAACGGCTCAAAACCAATCATGAACAAACCAAAATTAGATGAATATATCGCAAAAATTATTGGAACAAAACAATTTATACCGAAATTCGATTATATTATGGTCGATCTCGCGGTATTGAGTCCTGATGAATTTGGAACAGCTCCATTGTTACGAGTGATCCTTGAATTACTCAAACGCGCAACAGATGGAACCCTATACGATGTCCGTAAACAAATCCTTGAACCGTTGGCGGTCATTCGGGATGACGAAAAAACACGCTATTGGATTCAACAAATCTTGCGATATATGGATAAAGCTGTTAAAAGTAAGAAAAAAGAACTAACCCCAGAATCCATTGATGAAGTTATTAAACCCGTTTACAAAGAAAGGAGTACCAAAATGTCCTTAACATTTTTAGAAAAACTCGAAGCAAAAGGTGAAGCAAAAGGTAAACAAGATATGGTCTTGATTGCCTTGCGAACAAAATTTAAAAAGATACCAACGTATATTGAAACGGCAATTCGCCAAATGTCCGACCCAATCGCTTTAGAATCATTGATGTCCGAAATTTTCGAATCTCAAACCTTAGATGAATTCGCTGACGCCTTGAAGTAAATCCAATGATATGTTTCAACTGAATTTAACAGATTTTATGTTAGACGGAAAAGATGATTATGTGTTCCTTGTAGTGTTCATTTCTTGACAAAATTTTCTAATTTTTGTTGCTTATTTTTTAATTTTTCAATAAAACGATGTAAGAATTGATTCTGTTTTTTAAATTACTGATTACCATGCGATTTTTACCGACATTATTTTTGATTAGTTTGTTGTTTGCCTTGTCTGGTTGCGCGGATCGTCCCGAAGTTTCTCCGCAAACCTATGGAATTATTTTGAATGAATTACCCAAAATCGCGGAAGCCGAAGCACCGTTTCAATTTCCTTATGCCGGAGAAAATGATCATCGGCATTGTGAATTCAAGGAAGAGGACTTTTTCTAAAATCCTAATTGTCTGAAACATCATTCCATGCGAAGTATTTCGATATTTATTACTGTTTTGATATTTACTATACTGACTTGTTTATTTTCCCTTATCAATGTCAGTAGAGCAGAGGAGTCGATCACTGTAAAAACGGACGTGTTGATTCGGAATTGGTCTGTTCCGGATGTGTTGGTGGTTCGTCAGGAGTTTGTCAACTGGCTTGAAACGCAAAATCTTGTTGAATTACCACAACACGGATTACAAGTTAACCGGTTTGCAGCAGAACCAACTTTAAAACTTTCGGGAACAGCGTTGTTCGAGTTAACCATCGAATCATTACGTCATGCTTTACCAGCGATAGCGGCTTATCTGGATGCTTGTGATGTTCTTGCCTGGCAGGAATTACCGTTTGGTCAACCCGTTGTTTTGCCTCAGATTCCGCTTCAGATTTATTTGGGTGATTCGGGAACGAAATATCTTTACGCATCTCTTCGATATTATCTTGCGTTGCGGCTTGTTCAGTCGCGGCTTTACGATGAAGCACTTCCGATTCTTGACGAGATGACACCGGAAAACAGTATTGATCCGGCAGGTGTTCTTGTAACACGGGCAATTGTTTGTAATCATTTGGGACAATCCCAGAAAGGTCTTACGGCACTGGAGGAACTTAAAACAGTATCAGATTCTTCGGTTCCGCGTCGGTTTATGGAATTAGCGAAATTGCTCGAATTTGATTTGAAAGACAATAAAAAAGAAGAAAAAGAGGCTCCGGAAAAAATTTCAAGAAAGATGAACGATGTTCGGCGGCGGCTTGGCAAAGGGCGAACAGATGAAGGAACACAAGATGCAGAAAATGATGTTCTGAAATCGCTTGATCAATTGATTGAAAAAATTGAAGAGCAAGCGCAAAAACAAGGACAGAATAGCGAAAGTGATCAAGGGCAACAAGCCAATAAACCGGCAGAGGACAGCCGGATTTTGAAACAGAAAGCTCCTGGTAATATTGACCGGCGTGATTTTAATTTGGAAGGTCAATGGGGTGATTTACCGCCGCATGAACGGGAAGAAGCTTTATTACGTATTGAAAAAAGTTTTCCGGCTCATTATCGTGATATTATCGAACAATATTTTCGTGAAATGGCAGGAAAACCGGAATAACCGAAAAGGTAACATAATTTTTTTGGAGTTTATTCGTTTAATTTTTGTAATATTTCAGTGGAATTTTTTTAGAACACGAAATACACAAAAAAACACGAAATACACGAAATTTTATAATATTTCAGCGGCATTTTTGTTTTTCGATTTTCACCCCGAAAGGGGTGTGATTTTCATAACCGCAGGTCATCGACCTGCGGACTCGTACAACGAACAAACCTCTGTCTGAAAGACAGAATTTTAAAAATCGAAGGTATGATTCGGATCGTTTCGTTTCGTCTTTCAGACGATGTTGAGGAGAGATGTTTGCCGCAGGTCGCGCTTCGCTTGACCTACGGTTATGAAAATGTCATCACTTTGGAGTGAAGAATCAAAAATAATAATTCCACTGATATATTACCAGATATTTAGTTTACGGATTGCACAGATTTTTCGCAGATTATTTTTTGAGAATACGAAACAAACAAAATAGTAATTATTCGTAATCTATTTCACAGGTAAGCGGCGTTTCGGTGAAAGGTTCGCCTACCAGATCATAAAAATAATATCACAACCGAATACGTTCACGTCGATTCCTACAAAGAATATAAAATCCGATATTCAAAACCGCTCATCGACTTGATTGACGACTTAATCTGTCCGTTATACAACTTAACGGGCGAAGAAAAAGATTTTATCAAAAATTATGAAATTGCGTTTCGCATAAACGAATAATTACAATATTATAATTATTTCGTG
>JAITBS010000256.1 GCA_031283515.1 Planctomycetaceae bacterium | reverse complement strand
ATACTTATGTTCAAAAAAATAATTGAAAAAATCAAAGATTTTGTGTGTTCTGATTTACCCAAACCGATCAGTGACGAACAACATCAGGCAGCGATTGAATCAAGTGTGAGACATATTGTTAGTACATTATCGCGCGGTAATACGTCACTGCAACAAGGACATTATCTTACGGAATCTGATATAGATCAATTACGTAAGAAAAATGATAACTATAGTTTTCTAAAATGACTAATGAAAATACACCCACTGATATTGATTCACTAATTAAATAATATTGTTGTGCTTTTTCGACAGCAGAATCTCATCTTAAAAGGGCAGAATATTCGATTAAAAATAAAACGATACATGCTGGGATTATTATTCCTGCGATTAATGAACTTCGTTACGCCGGTTGCCACGTAATGCGTACATTTGATCCTGATATTTCCGAATCTGATAAAAAAGAAAATTTTCAGAAAGCCATCAATCATTGTGAACGAGCCAGTTACGATATATTAGATGCTCAAATTCTTTTTTATGTTGATATATGTAAAATATTTCGTGAAGATTATAAATTGATTGTCATTTCTAATATAATACATGATTTTTTAGAAGATTGCCGAAAAATAGAAGATATTATGGAACTTTTAAAAAATACGAGGGATAAAAAAACATATTCTCAACAAATTGAAAAAAGTCTTGAGGAAATATCAACAATTTCAAAAAAATGGGAAATTGCTCGTGAAGAGTTAAATAAAACGTTAAATGATGCGATAAACAAAAATTGGCAGTCGTTTATAATTACTGTTCGTAATGTTATTGGTCTATTTGGTACTGGTATTGCTTTTGGAATGGTAATTTGGAAATTTTGTTTTAAGTGATTTTTTGTAATTAAAAAAAGCCCCTTTATTCTGAAAACAAAGGGGTTTTCTCAATGGTCAACACGCCACATTTCACCATTGCCCTTTCGGAACGATTTTTGCGGAGATTCAGCTATCGATTGATTTAATGCTATTGATAGTGATTTCCGAAGAACCGACATGTAACGTTGTAGTGCCGTCTTCGATGGTGATTTTATCAACTTTTCCGGTGATTTGGTTATCATTTTTATCGGAGCCGGTAATTTTTTTTCCGATGAGGCTTGATGCGGTGGCGAGTGATTGTCCGAGTGTCAACGCCTCAATACTTGATGAAAGTTTATCATTTGAAGTAATTGATCGAATTTGTCCGATTTGTGAGAGCATATCGGTATTACTCATGGGATTTGTCGGGTCTTGATTTTGTAATTCGGCGGTCATCATTTTGATAAAATCAGCCATTGTCAGATCATTTATTCGATCTGAATTTGTGGTGGTTGAATAATTGGAGTTCAATGTATTCAAATAGGAGTTGGTACTGTCAACACTGGACATTGGAAGTTCCTTTCTTTTTTTATTTTTTAGACATTTATGAGGGGTTTAGGCGCGATGTTCTACTGACCGCCATTCAAGACAATCACTCTTATCGTTCACAATACAATAACTAAGATTGCCCAATTAATTGTCGAATCATACAAAATACGCATTTTTCCGGCAAGAGGAAAATTGATTAATATTGTATTTTTTGGTAATCTTTCAGCGGAATTATTATTTTTGATTCTTTACCCCGAAAGGGTGGAATTTTTCATAGCCGTAGATCAAGCGAGTAGTGGAGAGTTCGCAGGCGGAATACTACCGTTTTGGTAGTAATCCGCATTGCGGCACTCTCCACTAGCAACTCTCCACTATCAACTACTGAATTGTAGCGTTGATTACTCTCAAACAAATTCCTAACAATCAGGAAGTTGCGGTATCAAATTGGTTCCACAACCCATTTAAGTCTGCTTCTTCGGGAGTTCCTCCAAAAGCAACAACACGATAACGAAGTTTCAATTCGTCACCCTTAGGCAGTAGGAACGGTTTATCTTTTGGAATCCAAAGCATGGGAGTCGGCGAACAGTTACCGTAATCTCTCGTAAACCACGGGCAATTCTCAAATGCCGGATGCGGTGCTTGGGATGGACAAAATACGGCAATCCCCTCAACAACTTCTTCCTTCAGACCCGCACGCTTACCATAAAAAGCCATCCAACGTGAAGGTTTCCCCAGTGTATTCGCCTGACCCTGAACACCATCCGCATTGACCAAAATACCACCACCCGTCGGAGCAATATCAGGAGCACAACGTACTCCAAATAAACCATGATTCGTCTGCTCCACCTTCACATCCGTCAACGCCCTCACAACAATATTCGCATCCAAAATATAACGGCGTTCATCAAGAATTTTGATAACAAAATGACGTTGATCTTCAATAATTGGAGAAAGTTCTTGTTGGTTCCTTAGTTCCGAATCGCCTTGCGGAACCCAGTGGCAACAATCTGAAATCTCAACACTTGCCGTGTCAATTTTGTATTTTCCATTCTCATCTTTGACAAACGACGGACCTTGTGAAATAATTTGTCCGCGATTGAGTGAATCCTGCCAGTAATTGCCGCCATTCACCCGATCAAGACCAAAAAATAGTGATCGGTGATGCGGCCATGGCATGGCGGTTTCAGCCGTCAGTGATAAACCGCTAAGCGGTCCGGTTACAGGATAAAAATAAGGATACTTCAATGTTTTGTGTGCTCGGTATGATGTCAAAACAACATTGTTTTGGTTACGAACCCACAACTGAAATAACTGATGTTTGCCCCCAGCCGTATCAGGATAACCTGTTAAATGTTGCGGCGGATTCTCACCGCCGTTACTAATAAAATAATCCTTCGGTTGAGCAAACAAAGAACTTACCGTTAAACCGGTGCCGGTTAAAACAATAGAGGTCTTGAGAAAATCACGTCGATTCATGAGTCAATCCTTTCATAAAATAGGAAATTGTTTCAATCTAAACAAAAATTACGCTTTATATTTTCCATTTTTCCAATATAATGTCAACAATATAACTCCATTACTTTACATAATAAACTGTTAAGTAACTATTCAGTCGTGATCTTGTTTTGTAACTATTCGGTGTCCATTTTCTTCTTCACCCGCTTCGGTGTAAAGAAGAAAAATTAAAAATGCGGCGGAATAGTTACTAGTATCAATAATTAGGACTGGTTACCGGAACAGACAACTCGGAGCGATAAGCAATTCTTTGTGAACAAACGATTTTTTACGAATATTATTGACAATGTTTTCTTACCCTGTGTTATTGTGGTTTTTTCCGATTCTTGGTTTGGTGGTGTTGATTCATTTGATCAACATGTTCCGGCATCGTCGGGTGGAATGGGCGGCGTTGGAATTTCTTTTGGCGGGTTACCGGAAAAGCCGAATGCGTATTCTGTTACAACAACTTCTCTTAATGCTCCTGAGAATAATAACAGTGGCTGCCGTGATTTTGATGTGTGCCGGTCCGAAACTTGATGGAACATTGAGCGGTTGGTTGGGCGGTAAACCAACTCACCATATTATTTTGCTCGACGACTCGTTTTCCATGAATGACCGTAACGCCGCACAAGGCGGAGTTCCGCTTTTTGAAGATGCTGTTGCGGTAATCCGGCGAATTGTCGATAACACAACACGGCGAAAACCCAATGACCGACTCACATTGATTCGTCTTTCCCGTGCAATACTGGTCGAAAAAGGCGAAGAACCTGATCTTGCCGAATTGCTTCTCCATTCCAAAGAACTGCAAATCATTCAAAGTTCCCTTGAAACGTTGCACCCGTCACAATCCGCTGATAAACCGGAACAATTATTAGCGGCTGCTGTGGCGTTGATTCGTCAATCCAATACGCGGTTGAAACCGGTGGTGTATTTTTTGTCCGATTTCCGCCGGCAACACTGGGAAAATCCCGCGCCAATCCTGAAACATTTAACCGAAATCCGGCAACTTGGCGGTATGGTTCGGATGATTCGGATGACTGATAAAGAACATACCAATTTGAGTATTGATCATTTGGAACTTGTTGATGGAATTCATGCCGCCGATGTTGATCTTCTTCTTGATGCAAAAATTACGAATCACAGTCAGGAAGATGTTGAAAATATTCCTCTTGTGCTGTTGGTTGATGGGCAATCGCAGTCGGTTGTAACAATTCCCAAAATTAAAGCCGGTGAACAAACGGTACCTCCGGTTCGGTTTCCGGTTCGGCTGAGTGGTTCTGAACCGCACCGGATCGAACTCCAACTTCAGCCGGACGCCATTCCCGACGATAACCGGCGATTCCTTATCGTAAATGTTCCCGAAGCATTGGAAATCCTGATTATTAGTCCTGACAAACGTACTCCCAATTCAAATTTGTCAACACAATATGTTCGTATTGCGCTTTCGCCGGGCGGAACAAAATCAGGAATCAGAACACGAATTGAATCTCCTTCTTTTCTCGCCAATAAACCGCTTACTCCGTTTCATGCCATTTTTCTACCGGATATTCCGTTACTGGAACCCGCCGCAGTGAAAGCATTGGAAGAATATGTTGCAGCAGGCGGCGGTTTGGCGTTGTTTTCCGGTGCGGGAACGAATCTCGATTTTCTCCGAAATGAATTGTACAAAAACGGAAACGGTTTATTTCCCGTCTTACCAATTGCTGAAACAGTTTTAGAACCTGATTTTCTCAGTAAAACACCGGATATTACAGTTGTTAAGCATCCGGTATTCCGTTTGTTCGGAGAAGGAGAAAGCCCTTTACTGGGAAGCGTTAAAATCGAACGCTATCTCGGTGTCGAATTGCCAAAACAAATTGAATTGCCAAAACAGAATGAATCACCAAAACAAAATGAATTGTCGAAACAAAATGAATTGTCGGAACAAAACGAATTGTCGAAACAAAATGAAGAAACTGTTTCAAATAAAACCGAAAATATTACAAAATCTTTTCCCCGTGTTTTGGTAACACTTCGTAACAATGCGCCCTTAGTTCTTGAAAAAGAATTTGGTAAAGGTCGAACGATTACATTTTTAACGACGGCGGCACCGATTTGGAACAATTGGGGACGTGGTAATCCGAGTTTTGTAGTGATTATGCTGGAACTTGCCGCGTGGCTTTCGAAACGTCATTCGGATTTTGTTCCGATTTTTGTCGGCGACTCTTTTTCGATCAATCTTGATCCGACTCTTTTTGAACGAAAAATTCAAATTCATCCTCTTTCTGCAGAAAACAACGGAACAACTGATTTTTTATTGGATGCTGTTTTACAGAGTGACTCTAACGCCTTAGCAATTTTTTCCCAAACAGATCAATCTGGTTTTTACGAAGCGGTATTGAAGGAAATTTCCGGTGATGAGATTCGGCATTTTTTTGCGGTCAATGTTAATGCGAAAGAAGGTGAAACTGCATTGGCGGATGTTTCCGAACTTTCCAATATTTTACGTTCTGTTAATCAATCATTGGAAAGTGCTGCCGGTTTTTCAGTGGTAACAGATTTTTCCGGTGAACAATCATTGAGTGATCTCTTGCTTTACGTTGTTATTGTAATGTTAATAACCGAAACATTTCTCGCCGGTCGAATCCTCCCGCCAATAAAACATCAATAACGGAAAATTGATAGGGAGGAGTGTACCGATATCATTGCGAACTTCCCGTGCCTGTTCCTGTTTTTTCGATTCGTAATCTAATCTATCTTGCTCATTCTTGAATCCCATAATAAATAGAAATTGTACAAAAACAACATAGATTTGTCAAATTTATTGCAAAGAGAAATAAAATGTATTAACATAGCGTTCCATCAGGATATTCAACTGTATCCTGATTTTCCGTATTTTATTTCCACCCCTTTCAAGTGCAAGCCGTCTATTAACTCGATACCGTTATCTTTTGCGAATGAAACTGCATCTTGAGAAAAAAAACCATTGGTTACTAAAATACCTTTTGTAAAACGGTTATTACTTCGCAATACTCCGAACAACTCCCGCACTGATTGAATTCCAACCATTCCGTCTGCTTGTTCTTTGTGTTTACACTGGATGATTACCTCGTCATAGCTGCCGCTGATATTCTGTTTCTTTGCAAAAATGTCAACACCGCCGTCCCTTGATTTCTGCGTTAATCGTGTGTGATACCCCATCTTTTCAAACAAATCACAAACCCTTTTCTCGAAGTCAAGCGGATCAGGTAAATATGTTTCAGTATTATTTTCGAGATTGACGGATGACGATTTTGTTGAATTAGGGCTTTGCAAGCCGAACAGACCAAACAGATCGTCTTCGGTAAAGAATTTACTGATGCCTTCCTCGCTCTCGCTTAAATCATCAACATAGTGATTAAATAACTCTTTTTTCTCTTCCACTTTTTCGTAAATTCGTTCCTCAATGGTTCCCCGTGTCAAAAGGAAACGTTCAAAAACGGTTTCTGCCTTTTGACCAATCCGCAACACCCGACCGGTTGCTTGGGCGGAAACAGATGGATTCCACCACATATCAAAGTGAAAAACATAATTGGCACGAGTTAATGTAATACCGGCATTGCCCGCTTTCAAGGACAACAACATTATTTTGCTGTTGTTTCCGTTTTGAAAATCGTCGATAATTTTGTTGCGCTGATTATCGGAGAGCGAACCGTCATAAAGATGCGGATTGAACTGCTGTAAATGGGGCATCATTTCCCGCAGTGTTACATTGGGATATTTTGAAAAAACCAACGCCTTGTTTCCCTCTTCGGTAAGTTGCTCTAAATCGTTTTGCAGATATTCTAGTTTGACGCTTTCGCCGCTTTCTGTCTCAATATTACAAATTTGCTGTAAATGGTTAATAAGGGCAAAAACATGGGAAAAAATCGTTATTTTTGTTGCATCTTTTCCGAGTTGTTTTAAGTCTTCTTTCCCTGCTGATTCTGCGGCGAGGTATTTTTGTTGTTGGGTAGGCAGTAAATCAAGCCAGATATAGTCGGTCATTTTTTCCGGCAAATCTTTAAGAACATCTCTGGCTCGCCGCCGCAACGAAATCGACTTATACCCATCTTCTAAAGAATCAAAGTGTTCCCAAATATCCGGTTGAAGTGTTTCACAAATTGTTTCCAAGTCTTCTATTTTATTTTCGAGCGGTGTACCGCTTAATCCCCAACGGTAATGGGCGGTAACTGTCCGTACCATTTTTGTTGTTTGGACGGCAGGGTTTTTGGTTTTCTGAATCTCATCGAGAACGAGTAGATCAAAATGATGTTTTCTTTTGTTTCGGATGCGTTGCTTATTTATCTCGTCAAAATCATTTCGTAACAATTCATAAGTTACAATACGGACATGAACCGGCATACGCCATTGTGATTGCCTTGCCTCTTTATTGCCGGATATTTTGCGCACCAGCAATTCAGGACTCCAATCCCAGAACTTGCGTTCCCAATCAGTTAAAACTGCTTTCGGACAAATTACCAAAACCGTCATTATTTTTCCTTGTCGAATTAAAGACCGGCAAGCGGTAATTGTTTGAATCGATTTTCCTAATCCCATTTCGTCTCCGAGCAAAGCGGAAGTATGCTCCTGTAAAAAACGAACTCCATCAACCTGATACGGATACAAATCGTGAGAAAATGCCAATTGGCTATCAAAATTACTATCCAGAGGCGGCATCAAGAGCGGTTGAATCAGGTCGAAAATATTTATCTTTTTAATTTTTTTAACTTGTTCTTTTTGCTCTTTTTTGGGGAATCGGATATAATATTTTCCCGATTCATCTTTTCCGAAACGTGACCTTTCCCCGAATCGGTCAATATTTTTTTTGATTCCTTCTTTAACACGCCTCGCCCCTAATCCTGCCGATTCGTAAGGGAATTGATCGGCAATCGCATGATAGATTTCCGGCGCACTCATTGGAACGCCGTTTTGTTTCAATACGTGATAGACCGCATCAATAAGTGTTTTTGTCTTTTCTGATTCTTTCTTGGATTCTTCGGTGTAGGCTTTACCGTCAATAATAGACTTATTCAGAAGAAACTTAATATTAACGATATTCGGTAGGGCAAAGGCTTGATATTCATCCGCCAAGTCTTGTATTTCTGGTAGAGAAAAAACAGGGACGGTTATATCGAAATTCAAGACATCGACTAAATGAAAATCAATATTCTCGGCAACGTTTTGTGTTTCAAATGAAAAGTCAACTGTTTCATCTTTTGTTTCTTTGAAGTTAAAAGAGAAATAGATAATTTGTTGACGGATACTTATTAACAATTCATCGTGAATTGATGATTGTAATGCCGTACAAGAATAAAAATTATCTGGAGTACAGAGTATTTCTGTTCTGCCAAAATCTATTTCGGGTTTGGTTAAAGGATAATAAATAGCGTCGGTTTTCGGTGCCGATATTGGCTTTGGTGTAATCGTAAATGTATTGGGCAATGGAAACCGTGCACCGATATTTATTTCTATTTTTAAAATTTTTTCATTATCGAAACCGTTCATCTTGTTTACCAAGAATTTCTGTTACTGTTTTAATCCTTTCAAATGGTTCAAGCAAGTCGAATTTCAACTCTAGTAATATATTGGTATTGCTGTCTTCAGAAAACTGCTTTGCAGACTGCGGAATATAAGCATTACCAAGTTCCTGTGCGTTGGCTGCCGGTTTTAGAAAGAGAACTGGTTGTGTGATTTCGCTGCGTACTTCTAAATGGGTATCATCACGAACAAAAAGAATATCCGGTCTATTTTCATTTGATACTCTTTGTAAAAGAGGAATTATTGAGAGTTTGATAGAGATGTATGGTTTGAGTAGTGCCCCATATAAAGCACGTTGTGTTCTGGTTGGTTTGATTGATTCTGTGCATTTAAATTCGAGCGGCAATCCATGTTGGTCGGTAATGAGCAACGCACCAATAAAACCGGATTCCAAAGTATCTATCGGGTTAAGCATGAAAAAACCAGCTTTACGGTGAATGGATTCTGAGGTTGTATCATTCATTGGATTAGTCGATTTCGATGAGTTTAAAAAAATCGGTTGCGGTTACAAGAATTTTTCCGTCTTCGGCGGCGTTTTGTTCTTTTCGGCTATGCTCGATTCCGGTCTGAACACCAACAACAAGATGAGTAACTTTTAATTCTATCTTGTCGGTAGCGATTCCGCCCATTGTTTCCACCATTTCGATGGCATCTTTGCGCTCTATTTTGGGGTGTGTTTCGGTTTGAAGTTTACCGGTAAAGGCAAAATAAGTTCCCTGAAAGCGTGTGGATGGCGGGCGTTTTAGCAGGTCATCAACCGAAACGCGAAAAACCTTTGGTGAACCTTTCTTTTTGTAGGTTGAATCCCGTTCTGTTTGGAACAGAGATTCTATCGAAAACATTTCAATATTATCAGATAATTTTATTGTGAGCGCAACGGTGAACTCCGCTTTTTCTTCGGCGTTGAATAGATGAGGGGCTGATAACCCGAATTTTTCTGCGGCATCTTTGTAAGAGATGTATTCTGATTTATCAAAAACTTTTTCTTTTTCGATTAATTTTTTTCCTTCAATAATACGGAAATCAGAGTAGTCAATATTGTATCCTGACAAAAGATAATTCAGTTCCCTTGCGGTACGGCGATCAAAACAAGCCAAAATTCCATTACCCACAAAACTTATTATTTCGTTCCAACATTCACCGAGATTTGAGGAAGGCTCTGGAAAAACTACCCAATCAATGGGAATAGACAACCGCTCTATAATCGTCTCCTTGACTACTTTGACCAATGCTATTTTTTCTGTGTAGGCATCATAAGCACTTTTTCGTGAAAACTGAAAAGCCGTAAAATTGAGACTGTTCGGTTCGGGCTGAATTTGAGACATTTTTTCTCGCGGTCAATCAATAAGGTTGATGAAACTTGAAAAAAAAGGGGGAGTTTAATTTATCGGAAAAATTTTTTATTTTTTTCCACTTTTTTTCAAAAAAGGTAAAAAAAGTTAAAGGGGTTAGTTGACATGGTGATTATTTAGTGGTATGATTCCACTATACAAAAAACGAAAGGGGGTGATTAAAAATTGAATGCACGTTTCACACAGGTCGTTCCAGAAGAGTTGAAC
>JAITBS010000147.1 GCA_031283515.1 Planctomycetaceae bacterium | reverse complement strand
TCAAAGACATCATTATATTCAGGTGAATTTAATATTGCCTTTAATATTGCCATCGTTTGCCTCCTTCATAATAATCGCAACGTTTTTATTCACAGCAATTCATTAACGCAATCGATATTTTATGTAACGTCGTTCACATAAAGTTAATTGATAATAAATTTGTCGATCTTATTTTATCCGGCTTTTGATTCATTGATTTTTTGATTAACTCAATAAAACGAGAAGGTTGTTGTAATTTATTACCACCCCAAGGCATTCGCTTTTGTTTTGGATAGGTGAGAAAAAGAAGTCTCTTCGCTCTGGTCAAAGCAACATACGCATTATTTTGTTCTTCCGCTAACGAATTATTATCTTTGAAAGACCGATAGTCTGGAAACGTTCCCTCATTCATTCCCATCAGAAATACAATATCAAATCCCAATCCCTTAACAGAATGAACCGTACCTAATGTAATTCCTGATGGAGAGTGGCTGTTATGCGTTATACCCAGTGCCATCTGGCTGCGAAAATGGGATAATGTTCTTGCTTCTTTAGACACGTTTTTACAATATCCTTCCCATAACAAATAATATTCCTGAATGTCTTCGATTGCTGTTAAATCACGATTTTCTTCTGTCTCTTCTTCTAAAAAATGTTGTAACTTATTTAGTGCGTTCTTAAAACTATTGATATCATTTTCAATATCCAGCCACGAATTTTTTAATTGTTCAAAATTTGTTTTTGTCGGTGTCGGTTCTTTTTTTATCAACTTTGACAATGTCATTAACTTGTCTGCAAATGTATTTTGTGAAACAGTAATGTTTTCTGTATTCAAATTGAGAAGGTTTAAGAGTTGCATAAAGTGGAGTTGATCTTTGGGATTCACCAATAAACGTAATCCAAGATCAAATGTCTGAATAAAATCACTCTCAAATTCACTTGAACCAGAATCTTTTTTAACAAAGTACGAAATTCCTTTTTTTTGTAGTACTTCTTCAAGCGGATGAAAAATATATTTTGTACGGCTCAATACGGCAATACGATCTTCTGTAATTTTACCAATAATATCACTGTGTCCATGTTCCATGTAATATTCAATAGTTTCGGCAATCCATTCCGCCTCAGATTGTTGATCCGAAAATTCTTTAATTTCAAATAATCCTTTCAATGAACAGTTTATTTTCATTTTTGATCCATCAGCAATCAAACAGTTTGACGCTTTCAAAATTGCCGTAGAAGAACGGAAATTTTCATTAAGCGACAATTTTGTAACAGGTGCAAAATCACTTACAAAAGACTCGACCATATATTTTTTGTCAGATCCATTGAAACCATAAATTACCTGATTGGGATCGCCAACCATCATCACTCGTTTATGATCTGTTCCGCATAACGCTTTAATCAATTCATATTGTGCAAAATTCAAATCCTGCGATTCATCAACCATGATATAACGATATTGTTTACGATATATTTCCGCAACATGAGGAAAATCCGTCAGAATTTTATGTGTAAGTACAATTACGTCGTCATAATCAATCGCATTTTGAGATACTAACAGTGAATCATATTCTTGTAACAACAAAAGCATATTATCGTTTTTATGTTCACTGTGCAATCCGTGTAAATTTTTTTTGTACATTCCTATTCTAAACAATATATCCCGAATAATCTGATTTTGTTCCTTTTGGTTTTTCTGTTGAAATTTTCGAAATAGCGAATTTGATTCACGAATTATCTGAACAATTAATTCCTGTTTATCAGTGTCGCGTTCAAAAATTTGCGGCATATCAACGTATCCGATTAAATGTCCGCGCCGCCGAATTACTTCCAAACAAAAACTATGAATAGTACCGATAAAAGCCCGTAAATGAATATCTTTTATTGTATTATTGAGTCGGTTTTCCATTTCCTCTGCTGCTTTGTTTGTAAAAGTCAACGCAAGGACATGAGATTTTTTTTCTCGTTCTAAAAGAAATCGTACCCGTTCCGTAAGAACATGAGTTTTGCCGCTTCCGGCACTGGCAAGTACCAATATTGATTCGGCGTCGCTTGTTACAATTTTTTCTTGTGCAGGTGTTAAATGTGTTTCGGTCATTATTATTTCATTCCGAATTGTTTGTCAATAACATCGAAAAGTTGACGAAATGCGTCTGGAATACGACGCTCTTCATCGCTACAACTTATAATTGATTCTGCAATATAAGGAGCAATTTGAGCCTTTGCATCTTCTAATTTTGTAATAATAGTATCGTTGTCATAACTGTCAATTTCTCTCTTTTTTGCTTCTTGATGTTTTTTATGGAAACAATTTAATTTAGCTTTTTCAAAAAGAGCATCCTTTATTTCCTCAATATAATTTTGTTCAATAAGATAATTTTCAATATTTTTATTGTTAGGTAAAAGGATAATATTTTTGTTTTTATTACTAGTAGGCAAGTTGAGATTTGTAAGTTGTTTGTCCAATTGTGCAACGATATTCACTTCGCTATCACCTAAAATAAACCAAGGAATATTTAACGAACGACAAAACCGAATAAACGATTCGTAGTTTGTTCCGGAACCGGTACCGACAAAACAAATTCCTAATTCAAAAGAATCTTTTTTAAAATATTCTTTGGCAAAAATTGGTAACATTTGCTCTTCAGTAATACCTTCACAAAGAACAATACATTTTGCAAAAAGAATCTCGCCTCTTGAATTAAGGATTTCACGTTTTATTTTTTTCAATTCATGTTCGTTGAGTAATTTATTATCAATATTTCCGATTTCTGTTCCCTTATTAGTTTTGTAAAAATGTCTAATACTTGAAAGCGGACAAGTTGCCGCAATAAACGGCGAATGGGTACTGACAATTTTTTGTCCTTCCATTTGTAGGAATTGCGAGATGATATATCGTTGTGCGTTAGGGTGTAAGTGAGATTCAGGCTCCTCCAATGCAAGAACGGGATAAAACGCTTCATCTTCATTCTGACTTTCTTGAGTGTTCCATGAAATAAACGCTTTCAAAGTTAAAAGCGAAGCCCAACTTCTTGTACCAATGCCGTGATAATCCAACGGTAATGATTCGGTTTCCTGTTCGCGTAAATGAATATTTAATCCTTTTCCAATATCGCGTATTTTTTGGTGAACAGGAGTAATGTTTACGGATGTTCCTTGCGAACCAATAATATTGCCAAGTTCTTGTAATTTTTCAGTAAGATGTGTTAAGATTTTACTACTATCGATAATTTCCTTATTAAGATTGGTAAGTAGTGTTTCAATTTCCTTGACTTTCTTTTCATCAACTTGAATTTTTGAAGTCAATCGTCCCAAAAAAGAATTTTTGTCGCGAATATCCTGAAGGACATCGCGTTGGGCGTCAATAAAATAAAGAGGAATTGATTCAAAAGCAACAATTTTATCTGTTTCACATTTTGTGTTGGGATACTCCGTAGAATCATCCCATTGCGTCAAAATTATTCGATCAATAGAATAACCGTTACTCTTGTGATTATCTTCCTTAATTCTCGTTCTGAAAATAACACATTGTTTTTCCTCTTCAAAAGAAAGTTGGTCAAGAGTAAATGTATCTGGGAACCAAGGTGTTTCAAAATTGTCCACTCGTTCGCCCTTTTCATTAACAGGAATAATATGAATATCAATAATGATTTCGTCTGCAAATTTTCCATTTTCAATATGAAAATCTTCTTTAGATATAGATTTTCTTCCTTCGCCGAGAGCCAAATATAAAGCCCTTAAAAAAGTAGTTTTGCCTGAATTATTGGCACCGACAAGAACCGTAAATCGATCAAGCGATAATTCTAATTTTTTAATTGCTCTGTAATTCGCAATCTTAACCCGATCAACGAGTATTCCCATTTTTTCTTTATCCTTTTGTGTTATTAGTAAGTTTGCCTCAAATTATACGCTTTTTCTTTTTTCCTGCAATCCAACAACCTGTTATTGAAAGATCATCGAAGGTGTATTTTTGAAATTCTTGGGCAAGTGGTAATGTTTTTAATAGTTCTATTTGATTTTGATCAGGGTAAAATTTTTCTTCGTTTAATATTTCAAATCCGCTTTGTTCAAAAAAACGAATATAATCGGAATGTCTAAGTCTGTTTTGATATTGAAGTGAGGGGTTATACTTTTGCCATTCATTGGTTGAAAATTTGAGGTAGTTATATTGTGTGATTGACTGGTCGAAATGTGACCAATGATCACTGTAATCAATTACCGCAGAAAACACTCCATCAGGACTTAAAATACGATGACTTTCTTTTAATATAGGTATGATAATCTCACTTGGAATATGTTCCAAAGTCATATTACTGTAAAAAAAATCAATAGACGCGTCGGGAATATTGGTTTTCTGCGCATCCATTGGGGCGTAATAATGAATACGATATTTGTCAACAAGGTCTTTTTTTAAGTTATGCGCTAATATATTTTCTCCATATCCCCCCCCCCTATCTATTTTGACATGGTATTTATCGGTTATTTCTAACTGTTTGGTAATGAAGTCAATGTTATGATTGATCAATGATGTTGCAACTAAAGGACGAATATCAACACAGTAGATATCTGAAAATCCCAATGCACTAAACGATAACGGGAACATCAAATCCCAACCGGCACCAAATTCATAACAATTTGCATTTTCAATTGGTTTATCTGAAAATTGCCTAAAAAAATCACAGTGTTTTATAACATTTTCCCATCGTTTCTTAAATGAATTTTCCGACTGCGGCAATGATTTTGTAATATAACGCTGCATTGCGTAATTCAGATAATGACCATGCGGAACGCAAGAGAAAAAACGTTGTAATAAACATTTGTATTGAAATTTCATAATTTACTCAAACTGTTATAAAAAATTAAAATAATTAGTTGCAAAAAATGGTAAGATTGATTGTTTATAGTATTTCAAACAGTATCTTCTAATAAAGAATTGTGGTTTCTAAAAGTTCCGCCGTTTTTTTCTACTTGTTTTTTCAATTGAATGTAATTACGATCTTGTTTGAAATCAGGATAAGTTTTTGTTGTAACAATACGCACATTAACAACCGTAACTTTTAAATTATATAAACTTGGTAATAAGACTTCTAAAGTTGCTTTAATTTGTGTAATTGCTTTTTTAAAATCACTACCTTTCAATTCAATAAAA
The DNA here is from genome assembly GCA_031283515.1 of Planctomycetaceae bacterium. Lineage (GTDB taxonomy): Bacteria > Planctomycetota > Planctomycetia > Pirellulales > Thermoguttaceae > WRKP01. Next base: position 1,736 of record JAITBS010000147.1, on the reverse strand, counting down.
TACGAATTACAATTATTCCAATTCACAAGGAGCCAATCACATTTTTTGATTGTCAAGTCCGATATCAATCCGCCGTCAACTTTAATTTTAGCTACACAATGTTGTGATTTATTGTAATATTTATAGGTAGATCGGTTTTCACTACATACAATGATTGATTGTTTAAGATTATTAGTATTTTCCGTATGTTTATCAAAATCTGTTTTGTCCACGACTCAATTCTCCAACTCTAATAGTTTATCAAATTCTTCGTTACCTAAAGTCGAAGCCATATCAAGTTTATCGAGATTAATAATATTCGTTTCGCGATCCATCACCGATTCAATCGTTCCATTGTCAACATAATAACATTCAAACCGTTTCGGATCAATCCATAAATCAGGATCAATAATTTTTGAAACGTCATCGCGTTTTGCTTTATTTTGACCGAGATTAAATGCATAGAGTAGATTACTTAGCGGAGTTAAAATGTAGGGACTATGTGTTGTCAACATCAATTGATTTTTTGAGTGATTGGCAAACAAAGTCAACACATACATCATATTTCGTTGACCTTCAGGAAAAAGATGTGATTCCGGCTCTTCAATAACAGCAAATAATGAAACGGCATCAATACCTAATCGAGTTATTTCATGAAACAAAAGATGATACACAATCCAAATTGCTTCTTGTTGTCCCGATGACGACGATATGAGCGGAATTTTTTTATCAGTATCAATATAAATAAAATCAATACTATTTTCACAACAGTATTTTCCATGAAGAATTTGAAACGCTAATTTATAAATCTTTTCAGCAATAATAATATTTTTAGGTAAGTCAGGCGACAATGACTTGCGAATACTCTGAAAACGTTCTTCAATAGATTGTTTTGCCAATTCACGGCGAATGTTATTTGTAATCAGAATAAATTCTTGTACAAAAATATCTTTGATAGAAGATATTGTCGGCGTTAATTCATTGTGCAAAACAGAAAAAATTGTCCTGCCATCTGGAATATATTCATAATAAATCGACTTACTCGACAAAACATCTCTTGAAAAAATTGGTCTCAAGTATGAAAAAGATGCTTTGGCAATTGCAATATTAAATGTACTTGTTTGTTCAAATTGATTTGCAACAGTATCAACTACTTGATTGAATACCGATTCCAATAATTCACTCATTGTTACACTAAGTGATCCGTTTTTGAAATTCAGTAAAATATTTTTTGAGTCATCAATAAAAAATGATATTTGGGTATCTTCATGTAAAAACGAACGATCCCAATACTTATTAAATTTCTCAAGAAGTTTTTCCTTCCAACGTTCAATTGTAGGACGAACAAATAATCCGTCTTTGTCGAAAAAAATAACATTGATTTCTTCTTCCTGTGACAAAAAGAAATAAACCAGCCGAGCAATCGTACTTTTTCCAGACGCTTGCGGTCCAATGAAAACAGTGTAATCATGGATATCAAACGCAACATGTTTAATCGGTCCGAAATTTTTAATTTCTATTCGTTGCATTATAGAAAAGTGTTAAATATTCTTTATTCTTAGCTAAACGGCTGAATAGTTGTAACTATTTGATATAGTATCGGGCAATATCTTGACGATCCGGCGGCAATGTGAGTTCTTCTTTGATCGGATCAATAATCACATCCATTCCCTCAATCGGAATCACTCCCAACAGTACTTCATCAACATCTGAAAGTACAAGTGCATCACAAGTTGTTGCACGATTTTTGAAACGAA